>NZ_JABXEP010000001.1:0-238809 GCF_013372605.1 Myxococcus sp. AM009 | reverse complement strand
AAGAGACAGGACCGGGTCGCCGTGGGTGCGGGGCGGACTGGAGGTGTCGTTCGACCGGCTCGTCCTCCTGCCCGGGCCGCTCCAGGGGCCGCCGCTGGCCCTCCACGAGGCCAGCGCGACCTTCACCGTGCTGCCCCAGCGCGCCTGGCTGAGCGTGGGGCTGTTCCGTCCGCAGGTGGGCCGGGAGAGCCTCACCAGTGGCTTCGAGGTGGACTCGCTGGACAAGGCCATCACGCAAGGCCCCCTGCGCCAGCACCTCACCGGCAGGGAGTCGGGGCGCGCGCCGGGGGTGGACGTGGGGGGCCTCCTCCAGGGAGAGGGCTGGAGCGTGCGCTATGACTCGGGCCTGGTGGTGCACCGCCCCGGGCCGGAGGGGACGCGGCGACCGCCGCTGCTCGTGGCCCGCGCCGCGCTCACCCTGGGGGCGCCGGAGGCGGAGGCGTATTCCCTCAGCCTTCCCATGAATGACTTCGGCCTCCGGCCGGGCTTCACCCTGGCCCTGCAAGGGAGCACGGAGCCCGGGGGCGACTCGCGCTCCTGGGGCGTGGACGCGCTCCTGCGGCTGCGTCCGCTGGTGCTCTCCGCCGAGCTCCACCAGGTGGCCTCCCCCCAGGGACACGCGCTGCTCGCGCATCTGCGCGCGGGCTTCAACCTGCCAGGCCCAGGGGCCACGGTGCTCGAGCCATGGGCGCTGGCGGCGTGGGGCGCGGGCGGCGCGCTGGAGGACACCCCGGGCGGCGCGCGGCTGGATGCCGGGCTGAGCTGGTATCTCCAGCGGCAGGCGCTTCGCGCCACGCTGGGAGGGCGCTGGTGGCCTCCTGGACATGGCGCGTCCAGCGGTCAACTCGGCCTGTCGCTTCAGCACCGGCGCTAGTCTGGCGCGATGTAGTCTCCTGGCGCCATCCAGGAAGGCATCCTGGTGACCGGGCGTTCTTCCCACGAGGAGGCGAAGGGCGGATGTCGACGCGAACCGATGAGCAGTTGATGGAGGCCGCGCGCGCTGGCGATGACAAGGCCCTGGACGAGGTCCTCGCCCGCCACGAGAAGCAGGTGTACCGCTTTGGCCTGCGCATGTGCGGCTCGGAGGAGGACGCCATGGAGGTCCTTCAGGAGACGCTGTTCACGGCCTTTCGGGGCCTCCACGCGTTCCGGGGGGATGCGGCGCTGTCCACCTGGTTGTACCAGGTGGCCCGCACGCACTGCTTCCGCCTGCGCCGCCGCCGCGTCGGCGCGCCCGACGACTTCCAGCCGCTCGACGCGCCCGCGGCCACCCACGTCGCGGCGGAGGAGGCGACGCCGGACATGCTCTCCCATGCGCGGCAGATGGGCGAGGTGTTGCAGGCGGCCATCCTCGCGCTGCCGGAGGCGCACCGCGAGGTGCTCATCCTCCGGGACGTGGAGGGGTTCACGGCGGAGGAGGCGGCCGGCGTGGTGGGCATCGAGGTGCGGGCGCTCAAGAGCCGGCTGCACCGCGCGCGGCTGCAGATGCGCGAGCACCTCGCCACCCTCCTGGGGGAGGGCGCCCACGGACAGAGCCCGGGGTGTCCGGAGCTGGCGCAGGAGCTGTCGGAGTTCGCCGCGGAGGAGGTGGACCAGGCCGCCTGCGTGCGCCTGGAGGACCACCTGTCACGCTGCCCCCGCTGCAGCGAGGCGTGTGACGCGCTCAAGCGCACGGTGTCTCTGTGCCGGCGCATCCCCGGAGATGAGGTCCCCGCGCCCGTGCGCGCGGCGGTGCGACAGGCGCTGTCACGCGCGCTGCCCTCCTGAGTCCGCTCGCCTTGGCGCACCTGGGGGCGCGGCCTACGGGGCCGCGAGCGCCGAGTAGACCTCGAACCACGCCAGGTACGAGCGCCACGCCGGGTCTCGCAGCTCGACGAGGGCGCGTCGCGCCTTGTCCAGGCGCAGGGGCACGTCGAAGGGCAACCCTCTGTCGCCCTTCACCTCCAGTTGTGCCGCGAACCAGAGCACGTCCAGTTGCCCCGTATCGACGTCGGCGTGCGTGCGGGCCACCAGCGCGTCGGCATGCTTCAACGCCTCGCCCAGCCACCGCGCCGCCTGGGCGGAGGCCTGCTGGTCCACGGCATTCTCCGCCAGCCGCAGCTCCGCCAGCGTCACGGAGCGGAGGTCCTCATCGCGGTCCAACTGGTCGAACTGCTCAAGGTACAGCTTGCGCTGCGCTTCGAGCGCCCGCGCCGCGGCGTCCAGACGCCCCATCCGGGTCTCCGCGTTCGCGCGCAGGCCCGAGCTGATGAGGCGATACGAGCGCAGGACGTGCTCCGGCGTGGAGTGGGCCCACTTCAGCGCGCTCCGGACCGCGGGCGTCGCCAGGCCGCGCTCGACCTGCTCCAGGTCTTCCAAGGTCCGCCGTGGCTGGCCGGCACCCAGCGCAGCGGCGCCACGCGCCAGTCGCACCACCATCCGGTTGCGCAGGCCCTCTTCGTCCTGGGGGCTCGCTTCCACGAGCGGCAGCACCCGGTCATAGAGCGTCAGCGCCCGGTCGAAGCGGCCCGCGGCGAGGTTGTAGAGCGCGGCGCGGTCCAGGGCCAGAGGCAGGAACCTGGACAGCCGCTGCGTGGTCTCCACCATGGCCAGGGCCTTGTCCGCCGCCTGCGCCGCATCGGCTGCACGGTCGACGTGCAGCAGCGCATGGGCCCGCGCCATGGACACGGCCAGCCCCGCCCAGTTGTCCACATAGGGCAGTTGGTCCCGCTGCTCGAGGTACCCCAGGGCGATGTGGAAGTTGCCCACCTGCGTGTGCAGCAGCCCCAGCGCGCCCAGTATCATGGCCCGGTAGCGGACGTTGTTCCGCATCAGGTCCAAGGCCACCATGTAGTAGCGGTTGGCGCGCTCGGCGGCGGCGGGGTCGCGGTTGCGCAGGAAGTCCTCGTGATGGATGGCGCCCAGGAGCGCCTGCACCACGCGCTGGTTCTTCAGCTCCGGCCACGCGGCGCGCAGCTCCCTCCTGGCCGAGGTGACAGCCTGGGCGTGGGCATCCCCCTCCAGCCTGGAGAGCTGGCGCGCGGTGACGTAGGCCTTCACGAAGTGCGCGAGCGGCTTCGCCCTGTTCGGGGCGGTGGTGGTGACTTCCTTCTCCACCACGTCCGGACTCACGCCGGCTCGCAAGCGCAGGTTCATGGCTTCGACGGCGCTCTCCAGCGAGCCCGTCCGCTGCGTCACCAGGTCGAAGTCCTCACGCGCCCTGTCCTGGCGCTGCCGTGCCAGCCGCCGGTAGGCGCGGCCCATCAGGGCGCGGCGAAAGAGCCGCTCGGCGCGGCGGCGCTCCTCGCTACCCGGTGGCGTGTCGTCGACGTAGACCAGCGCCAGCGATTCCATGATGCCGTCGGCGCCGAGCTCCGCCGACCGCTCCACGGCGTCCTGAACCAGGACCCTTCTGCGCAGCGGGTCCTGCTGCTGCCGATAGAAGCCGAGCAGCGCCTCCCGCACGGCACGAGGCGGCCGGTCGCTTCGGAGCGCATTGATGTGGCGGCCCAGCTCCAGCGCGTACGCGTAGGCCGAACCGGCGGGCGCTGTCGTGAGGGCCTGCGCCATCGCCGCGTCCGCTTCGTCGTAGGGGCGTCCCCGGTACAGGGCGCGAACCGCGGCGCGAGCGAAGTCGAGCTGGTCGTCGGCCGGGAAGATGCGGTGCTCGGAGAGCCGTCGGCTCGCTTCGACCAAGGGCTCCCGCTCATCGAGCTCGCGGTACAGCGCGTCCGCTCGCGCGTGGTAGGCCTCCAGCACCGCGCGCGGCGTGGTGTCGGCGATTTCGGCCGCCTCCAGCTCCTTCCGGGCCCGCGTGAAGTCACCCGCGTCATCCGCCAGCTCGCTGCGCACCACCTGCTGGAAGACCGCGGCCGCGGGGCTGAGCGCGTTCGCGGGCTCCAGCGCGGCCACGCGCTGCTGCTCCGCGACGCTCAGTTCCTCCACCATGCGGCCCCGCTCGCGCTCCTTCATGGCGCGCCGGTGGTCGATGAGGACGCGGAGCGGCCCCTCCAGGCCCGCGGTGGTGGGGTCGCTCACCGAGTCCAGGTGACGGGCGTAGAACTCCGCCGCGCTGAAGTCCTCGAAGGCCAGGTGCAGCATGCTCATGCGCATCATCAGCACGCGGCGGAGCCTGGGCCGTGTCTCTAGCAGCAGCCGGTGGCGGTAGAGCAGCAGCTCATCGGCGCGGCGGCCGACCATCCTCAGCTCGGCGCTGAGCCGGCGCGCATCCCATGCACTGGGGACCTGGCCATCCAGCGGCAGTTGATACACGTCCAGGGACCGCGAGCGTGAACAGGTCGCGACCAGGGACGTGGCCGCGGGCGCCGGGTACTGGCAGTTCCAGGACTGGCTGGTGAGCTGGTCCGGATGGGCGGCGGCGGCCCGCTCGGCGGCGTCGTCACGCTCCGTCGCGAAGGGCACCCGGAACAGCACGCCGCTGTCGCTGGCATCAATGACGCCATCCGCGTTCGAGTCCGTGAAGAACTGCACCACGTACAGGTAGCGCCCGTCCCGGGAGAACGCCGGCTGGCCCGTCTGCCCCGGGATGTCGAGCGGCAGCGGGTGGGGCTTCGCGCCGGGCGCATCCAGGCGCAGCGCCTCCAGATGGGGCGCGGCGCGCGCGGCGAAGCCGGGGCCTACCTGCCGCACGGAGCGCTCGATGGGGACGTACACCAGCCAGCGCCCATCGGGGGAGAGGGTCGGGCTGGTCAGGTTCCGCTCGAGCAGGGGCGTCACGCGCCATGTGCCACCCAGCTCGACTCGCGACAGGTGAAGGTCGCCCTGGATGGTGGCCCGGCTCACCAGCGCGATGCGTGAGGCGTCCATCCACTCCGCCTGGAGGGCGTTGGCGTCTCCTTCGAGGCACCGGCGCTCCTTCGCGGTGGGCAGCTCGCGCACGCACAACTGGCCGCCGGCCTGGTTCCGGAACGAGATGTAGAGCAGGTGCTTCCCGTCGGGGCTGATGCGCGGCCAGGTGACATCCGCGCCTTCGTCGAAGAGCCGGCGCTCGCGGCCGCGCTCCAGGTCCTGCGTGTAGATTTCGGTCGCGATGTTGCGGTTGGACGCGAAGAGCAACGTGTTGTCATCAGGCGCCAGCTGTCCGAGGAACTGGTCCCCCACGCCGACGGTGAGCCGGGTGGGCATGCGCACGCCGCCGTCGTCCTCATCGTCCTGAGCCCAGGCACTGCCCGCGAGCAGCACGGCCAAGGCCACGCAGCACCGCAGCCAGCGCGTCAGCACTGCTTCTCTCCCCAGGTCCCATCCTCGGCCTCGACCCACCCGCCGCAGACGACACCCTCCGCGTGCACCTTGTGCCAGTTCCGGCGCAGCGTCTCCTCTGGGACGTCGGGCCGGGCCGACCGCATCCACTTCCAGAGCTGCTTGCGTGCGCGGTTCACCCGCTCCACCAGGGCCACGTCATCCGCCGTCATGCGCCCGGCCTGGCAGCGGCGCCGGGTATTATTCGCCAGCAGCCCGTCCCGTCCCTCTCCCACGCAGTGGCGTCGCAGCAGGTCGTCCACGCGGTCCGCTGGCGTCCTGCCGATGTTCTCCACCAGCGGCGTGGGCTGGATGCCCAGCGCTTCCAGTTGATTGGGCGTGAACGGCACCGGCGTGGGGTTCATGCCCGCGCGAGCCAGGCGCTGCTCCACGTCGTTGAACGAGCCCGAGGCCTGTTCCTCGAGCGCCGTCGCGCGGTCGACCATGACGATCTCCGGCGCGCTGATGCACCCGGACGTGGCGAGGGCGGCCCACAGCAGCAACCCACGGTGTTTCATGGCGTCGTCTCCAGAAGCGTCATGGACTTGATGAGCTGGTCGACGATGGGGCCCATGGGGATGCCCCGGATCTCGTCGATGCTGAGCAGCTTCGCCAGGCCGCCCATGGTGATGCGCAGGCTGCCGAAGCCGCGGTTGAAGCTCACCCGCACGTGCTCCGGGTAGCCCAGCCGCAAGGCATACCGGACCCGGTTGGTGGCGGGGTCGACATGGCGGGGGTCCTCGATGTCGAGCAGGTCCAGCAGGTGGCGGTTGCCAATGCGCAGGATCTCCGCGCGGCCATCGATGCTGCGGTCCTTCGCGGAGATGACCACGGCGGCATTGCCGTCGAAGGGCTCTCCTCGGGACGACTGGACGCCGGTGGCCCGCACGCGGGCCTCCAGGGTGGAGCGCTTGCCTTGCCAATCCAGGCGCCACTGCCCGGTGAGGCGCCCCCCGCGCACCCCCATCTCCAGCTGCGTCATGGAGACGACGTGCTGGTCGATGGACAGGTTCCCCGCCAGGGGCGCGACGGTGACGAACGGCGTGCTGATGCGTCTGGCGGACACGTACCCGCTGCGGGAGAGCAGGGGATGCTGGTCGGCGAAGCGAAGCATCGGGTACGGGTTCACGTCGATGTCGCTCAGCAGCCGCAGGTGTCCCTGGCTGAACTCGAGGTTCTCGGTGAGCGGGACGTTGCCGTCCATCCCTTCAATCTCGAACCCCTGCTCGGGCAGGCGCAGGTTCAAGTCCTGGAGGAGCAGGTTGGAGACGGTCCGGAAGACGACGAGGTCGGGTGAGCTCACGCGGAAGCCGACGGTGACCTTGCCGCTTCCCTCCAGGACTCCGGGCTGCGTGAGCCTGGCCATGTCCTGCGCCAGCTCGCCCCGGAGCCCCATGCGGCGCCGGTCCTCGCTGAGGTCGAGCCGCCCCCGGACCTTCAACTGGGTGCCGGTCCCCGCGTGGGTCAATTGGAGCTGGGGGACGTGGATGACGCCCGTGGGCTTGCGCCGCGCGGTGAACGTCGCCTCCAGGTCCTGGACCGGATAGGGCAGCGCAGGGTTCTGTTCGAGCGCGCGGAGCTTCAGGTGCTGCTTCAGCTCGATGTCGCCCGCTTCCAGCGCCTCGGTGAAGCTGGCGGTGGTGTCGCTGGTCAGCTCCGAGAAGGCCAGCCGCCGGTCGCTCATCCCGATTGTGAGCTTCTCCACGCGCAGGTCACTGTGGACGGTTCGCTTGGGACCGTCGACGCGAGACGCCAGCTCCCAATGCAGCGCGGGGGCGTTGACGAACAGGGCGTCCTGTCTCCAGCGCAGGCCGCGCGCGCGCACGGCCGCCGTTCCATCGAAGCTGGCGGTGCGCGCCGGGTCCGGGGCCAGTCGCGGCGTGCCATCGGCTGAGACACCCGTGAGCACGCCGCGCAGCGTGCCATGCAGCTCGATGCCTACCGCGAGCCGCCCGGCATTCAGCTCCGAGGGCACCCGCGCCATGGCCAGCAAGGGCGCCAGGGTTCCCAGTGGGGGGATGTCGCCCGTCACGTCCATGCGAAGGGCGCGGGCCCTCCGGTCGAAGGCCGCCGCGGCGTCCAGCATGACCTTGGGCCCTTCGTGGCTGGTGAGACCCACCCGGAGCGCGGGCTCCCGGCGGTTGAGGTCCAGGGTCAGCGTCTGGTGCTGGAGTCCCAGGTCCTTCTCACCGGCCTTGAGCCCTTCGACTCGCAGGTCCACGTCGCCCTGATGGCGCCAGGCGTCACCCCGCGAGCGCACCACGACGGCGACGTTGCTGGCCGTCACGTCATCCCACGCGGGCCGTTGCAGCTTCAGCTCCGTGCGGTGCTCCAGCCGTGGCGCGGAGGAGAAGAGCGCCTTCACGCTGCCCTGGGAGGCCAGGCTCACGCCCAGGTGCCGCCACGGAATGCGCGCCGCGACCGGGTCGGGAATGAAGGGGCGGGCGGCGGCGAGGTCCGGCGTCCGAGCGGCCAGGGTGTAGGCCACCGCGTCGGTGTCCTTGGTGGCATCCAGGGACGCCTGCGCGTCACCGACGTCGAGCACGAGCCGCGCGCGGCCTCGGCTGAGCTGGGGCGCGTCGAGCCGCGGGAACGCGTCCGACGCATCGAGCTTCACGCGCACGGGGCCCTTCAGCAGCGTGCGCCCATCCGGCGAGGACAGGTGGAGCGCCCCGACGGGCACGTTCGCGCTCAGTGCGAAGGGAGGCGCCGCCGCCAGCGGCGCGCTGAGCTGGAAGCCCATCCGTTCGGCCTTCGCTCGGAGGTCGGGGGTTCGAAGTTCCAGGGACTCCACCAGGCCTGACAGGCTCGCGTCTCCGGCGACTTTGAGCGGGGATGAGGGCTCCGGGCGGAGCTGATGTCCCTTCACTTCACCGTGGGCCTTCAAAATCCGCAGCGCGGTGGGGCCTCCCACGTCGAGCCCATTGACTGCGAACGTCAGGTGCGCGGAGAGCCCCAGCCGCGGATCCGGCGTCGCCACCAGGGTGACGCGTCCACCGCCGAGCGTCAGTTGGACCGGCGCCCCCGTCATCCGGAGCGCCGCGACGTCCACGTCCAGGCCCAGCTTCCCACGGGGCCCCAGCTGAGGCATCGCGCTCAGGGTGACGTCTTGTGCGTCCAGCTTCACCTGGCCGCGCTCGAGCGTGAACGGACGCCATTCGGAGGGGAGCGCCGCCAGCAGCTTCCCAAGCTCGAGGTCCACCAGGGCGCGTGTCACGACCGGGGGCTCTCCCGCGGCATCCGGGAGCACGGCCCGCGCCCGAAGCTCGGCGCTGTCTGTCAGGTGGGTTCGCTCCAGCTCCACGGCGATGTGGCGCTGCTCGACCTCGAACCGCGCGGCCACCGCGCCATGAAGCAGCGAGCGGAGCGAGAAGCGTGGGTCGAAGGTCTGCTGGGTGACATCGAGGTCCACCCGCGCGCGAGCGGCCGACGCGCCAGCCTCCATCGAAAGGGCGAACGCCAGCTCCGCGAAGGCCGGGGGTGTTGCGGAGCCTTCGTGGCGCAGCTCCAGCGGCAGCGGGGCACCCGCCTGCCCCAGGTTCGCGAAGACCTTCCATTCCCCGTCGTGTTGCTTCGCTTCGACCCGCGCCGCCAGCCCACGCAGGGACCACCGCTCGGCGACTTCGCCTCGCTGGACGCGGACGTAGCTCAGCGACACGCCCGACACGTCGACGTGTCCGACGGGAGGCGGCGCTCTCAGGAGGTCCGCGAGCTGCTGGGAGGCACCCACCGGCGGCGCTTCAACGGGCGGCGGCGCTGGGGCTTCAGGCTCCGTCAGCTTCGAGAGGGAGGTGGCGCCTGAATCGTCAGCGACCAGGGCGAGCGCCACGTCCCGCACCACCACCCGCTCAATCCGGATGGGGCCCGTCACCAGCGCACCGGGCGACCAGTGCGCCTCCAAGGTGCCGACGCGCAGCAGCTCGGGCGCGGCGCCGTGGAATGGAGCGGGTGTCCGTACTACCAGGCCTTCCAGCTTCAACCCCGAGAGCAGCTCGACCTGGGCGACCTGGTAGTCCACCTGGAGCCCGGTGGCCGCCTCCACCTCGGAGACAAGGGGCTGCTTCAGCCACGGGCTGTCGAGGTTGCGCGACACCACCACGGCAGCGACCAGCGCCAGCGCCGGGAGCACGACCAGGATCGTAAAAACCACGCCCGCGATGATGCGGGCCCACCGCCGGCGAGGCCGTTCAGCTGTGGTGGAATCCATGGGGCTCGGTTGACGCGAGCGGCCATCATGGTCGGGGGCCTGAACGAAGTCGAGGAGACGTTGCGGGCAGGCGCGGGGCGGTTGCTCGGAGGGTATGAGGACGGCCGCCAGGCTCCCTGGCGGCCGGTGACCAGCTCATGGCTCCTGCGTCAGCTCCCGCAGCGCGCGCCGGTTGAGCTTGCCGTTCGGAGTCCGGGGCAGCTCGGGCAGGACGCGGACCTCGTCCACAATCATGTAGCGAGGCAGCCGCTCCGCGCAGTGCTTCTTCACCTTGAGCAGGGAAGGGGGCTTGCTGGCGCCACTGACCACGAAGGCCACCAGCCGCGCTTCCAGGCCGGAGCCGGTGGCAATCACGCCTGCCTCGCGGATGTCCGGGTGTGTGAGCAGGGCCGCTTCGATTTCGCCCGCTTCGATGCGGCGCCCGCGCACCTTCAGCATGTTGTCGCGTCTGCCCAGGTATTCGAAAGTGCCGTCCGGCAGCTCGCGGCAGCGGTCCCCCGTGGCATACGGCCCGCTCCCGTGGCGAGGCTGGCCCCAGTAGCCCAGCATCACCGTGGGGCCTTCCACCATCAGCTCGCCCACGCCGTCGCCTTCCTCCCGTGCTTCCTCCGAGTCTGGCGGCGGCCGGGCCAGCCACACGCGGTTGCCACAGCTCGCGCGGCCGATGGGCACCGGCTCGGTGCGGTGAGGTGAGACCTCCGTCACCTCATGGAAGGTGCAGACGTTGGTCTCCGTGGGGCCATAGAGGTTGAAGAACCTCGCGTGCCCCAGGTGCTCCCGGAGCGGGCGCAGGTGCCGGATGGGGAAGGGCTCGCCCGCGAAGAGCACGGCGCGGAAGGGCAGCGGGCCATGCTTCAGCAGCCCCCCTTCCTGCATCATCAGCATCAGCGCCGAAGGCACCGAGTACCAGCAGGTGAACCGCTCGCGGAGGACCAGCTCCACCAGCTTCTCCGGCGCGAAGGCCAGCGCCTCCGGGATGAGCGTGACGGACGCGCCGCCCCTGAAGGCCGCGTACAGGTCCAGCACCGAGAGGTCGAAGAAGAACGGCGCGTGGTTGCTGAAGCGGTCCTCCGGCGTGGTGCCGAGCAGCTCGTGGCACCACTCGATGAAGGCCATCGCGTTCCGCTGGCTGATGCACACGCCCTTGGGCGCTCCCGTGGAGCCCGACGTGTAGAGGATGTACGCCAGGTCGTCGTCACCCGCGCCGTGCGGCGGCAGCGGCGCCGAGGAGAAGCCGCTCAGCCGGTTCCAGCAGATCTCCGGCCCCTTGTCGTCCACCAGCAGGTAGCGCATCCGGCTCACGCCCGCGTTGTGGAGCTCGGCCGCGCGCGTGGTGGTGGTCACCATCACGTCGATGCCGCAGTCGTCGAGGATGAGCCGCGTCCGCACCGCCGGGTTCAGCGGATCCATGGGGACGTAGGCGGCGCCCAGCCGGGCAATGCCCTGCATCGCGGCGACGGCGCGCACGGACTTCTCCGTCCACAGCCCCACGCGGTCTCCCCGCCTCACGCCCAGCTCCTGGAGCGCGCGGGCGACGCGGTTGGCGTGCGCGTCCAGCTGGCCGTAGGTGAGGGTCCCGTCGGGACCCTTGATGGCGATGGACTCGGGAGCCTTCGCCGCTGCACGGATGACGATTTGGTCGAGTGTCATAGGCCGAGCTGGTTGGCGATGATGTCGCGTTGAATTTCGGAGGTGCCGGAGAAGATGGCGCTGGGAATGGCGTCACGCAGCACGCGCTCGATGCCCGTTTCGGTCACGTAGCCCATGCCGCCGTGAACCTGGATGGCGTCCAGGCCGCTCTGGATGGCGGCCTCGCTGATGGCCAGCTTCGCCAGGGACACCTCCATGACGGCGTCCTGGCCCTGGTCCATCTTCCAGCAGGCCTGGTACAGCAGCAGGCGGGACGCCTCCAGCCGCTGCTTCATGTCCGCCAGCTTGTGGGAGATGGCCTGGTTCTTCCCCAGGGCCTTCTTGAACTGCTTGCGAGTCCGGGCGAAGTCCGCCGTCTGTTCGAGCACCCGCTCCATCACGCCCACGTAGGCGGCGAAGAGGCACGCGCGCTCCCACTGCATGGAGCGCTTGAACATCGCCGCGCCCTGTCCTTCCGCGCCCAGTCGCGCGGACTCCGGAACACGGCACCCCTCTAGATAGATGGGGGCGATGGGTGACGTGGACAGCCCCATCTTCTCGAACGCGCGCCCCACGGAGAGCCCCGGTGTGTCCTTCTCCACGAGGAACGCGCTCAGCCCCATGTACCCATGGGCCGGCTGGGTGGCGGCGTAGACGAGGAAGACGTCCGCGGAGGGGCCGTTGGTGACGTAGCTCTTGCCACCATCGAGCACGTAGCCGTCGCCGTCCCGCACCGCGCGCGTCTTCAGGGCGAACACGTCCGAGCCCGCCTCCGGTTCGGAGATGGCATTGGCGCCCACCCACTCCCCCGAGCACAGGCGGGGCAGGTACCGGGACTTCTGCGCGTCATCCCCGCTCTCCAGGATGGGCATCACGCAGGCGAAGAGGTGCGCACCCACGGAGAACACCAGCCCGGTGTCCACGCAGCCGCGCCCCAGCGCCTCCATCACCCGCGCCGTGGTCAGCGTGTCCAGCCCCAGTCCGCCATGGGCCGAGGGCACCGGGAGCCCCAGGAAACCGAACTCACCACAGCGCTGCCACAGCTCGCGCGGCAGCGCCTCCTTGCTGGGCTTCGCGGGCTCGGGCAACTGCGCTCGCGCGAAGGCGAGGGCACGGTCATAGAGCTCCACCTGCTCGTGAGTCCAACTGAAGTCCATGTTTTCCTGTCGTTCCAACGGGTGACAGCAACGCGGGAGCGCGCTTCGAAAGCCTCGCGCTCGTACTGCGTGGCTCTCGGATTGGGAGGGTGAGACGTATGAGGAGTCAGGTGAAGTCTCGCGTGTGTGGGAACGAGCCGTCAAGAACCTCCGGGATGGTTGTCAGCAAGTGAGTCTTTTGCGGCGATGCTGGATGGGATTGGAGCGCGAGGGGGGCCCAATTCCTATCTGGCGGGTCTGGTCCGGGGTGTACTCAGTGAGTTACAAATGGTCCGGGGGGCGGTGCTCCGCCGTCGCGGAAAATCGGGCCCCAGCGCCCATCCGCGCGCCCCTGATCCACCCCTCCAGACCCTGTATTCTGTTTCGCTTCACTACCCATTGCACTGGGTGCGGTGTCACTCATTCCCGCCGTGGGCGCTCGCGTCAGGGGGTTTCAGCCTATGGCCGCGGTAAAATTCTACAGGCGGCTGGCCTGGCCGAAGTGACTGAGCGCTCGACTCAGACCAGGGTATGGGACAACCTGGTCGGTGATTGACTGGTTTGCCCGTGGGCAGTTTGCTTCGGGCATGGAACGTTGCGTCGTTTTGGATTTGCCTGGATTGAGCGCGAGGTATGTCGGCCCCTCGACGCCAAACATGCAGGCCTTCGTGGAGCGGGGGCGCATGGTGCCGCTCCAGCCCGTCCTGCCGGCGCTGAACTGCACCATGCAGGCGACGTTCCTGACCGGAAGATACCCCAGCGAGCACGGAATCGTCGGGGATGGGTGGCTCCACCGGGAGCTGGGAGAGGTCCGCTTCTGGCCCCAGTCGGACGGGCTCGTGCAGGCGCCGCAGCTCTGGGATGCCGCGCGCGAGCTCGACCCCAGCTTCACCTGCGCCCGCGTGTGCTGGTTCATGAACATGTATTCGAAGGCGGACTACGCCATCACGCCGCAGCCGTCCTTCACCGCGGACGGGCGGGTGGTGCCAGACGTGTTCACGGAGCCGCTCCACCTGCGCGATCCGCTCGTCAAGGCGCTGGGGAACTTCCCCGCGTATGACTACTGGGGGCCCCGCTACAGCATCCGCTCCTCGGAGTGGATCGCCGACGTCGCCATGTGGCTGGAGCGGCGGCACAGCCCCACGCTCTCGCTCGTCTTCCTGCCGCACCTGGACTACACGCCGCACACGTTCGGGCCGGACGCGAAGGAGATCCACAAGAGCCTCCGGGAGATCGACGACGTCGTCGGGAAGCTGATCGGCTTCTACGAGTCGCGCGGCGTGCGCGTCATCATCCTCTCGGAGTTCGGCGCGGTCCCCGTGTCCCGGGCCGTCCACCTGAACCGCCTCTTCCGCCGCCGTGGGTGGCTGGCGATTCGGGAGGAGGGCGGCCGTGACGTCGTCTATCCCAGCGGCAGCGAGGCGTTCGCCGTCGCGGACATGCAGATCGCGCACGTCTACGTCCGAAACCCGGCGCTGCTGGATGAGGTCAAGGCCCTGGTCGAGGCGGAGCCTGGGGTGGCCCAGGTGCTGGATGCCGAGGGCAAGCGCGCCCACCACCTGGACCACCCCCGCTCAGGCGAGCTGGTGGCCCTGGCCGAACCGGATGCCTGGTTCACGTATTTCTACTGGCTGGACGATGCGCGCGCGCCGGACTACGCGCGCACCGTCGATATCTACCGCAAGCCGGGCTACGACCCGCTGGAGATGTTCGTGGACCCGAAGCTGGGTCTGCGAATGCTGGAGCTGGGGGGCAGTGTCGTGAAGGAGAAGCTGGGCATGCGAGCGCGACTGGAGGTCGTCTCGATGGATGGCTCCCTCCTCAAGGGGGCGCATGGCCTGCCCACCGGCCCGGAGAACGGGCCGGTGCTGATGACACGACAAGCAGAGCTGATCGAGGCAGAGACACTCCACGCCACGCAAGTCCACGACCTCATCCTGGCGCACCTGACCGGACAGCAGGCGGCGGCCTGAGGGCCTTCCGCGAGCAACCCGAGCGTTGACGCTGCAAGAGGCGGGACACGACATGAATAAACTTCCAGGGAGCGCCATTGTCATTGGCGCCAGCATGGGTGGGCTCAGCGCCGCGCGCGTGCTGGCGGACCACTTCGAGCGCGTCACCGTCATTGAACGGGACGTGCTCCAGGACGGCCCGCGGCAGGGGGCGCCCCAGGCCCATCACATCCACGTCCTGCTGCGAAAGGGCGTGGACCTGCTGGAGCAGTACTTCCCTGGCCTCGTCGAGCAGATGAAGGCGGACGGCATCGAGCCCTTCGACTTCACCCAGGACCTGCGGTGGCTGCAGTTCGGTGACTGGATGCCGCGCGACCGCAGCGGCATCGTCCTGTACCCGCAGACGCGCTTCTCCCTGGAGCGCTACCTGAGGGAGCGGCTTCGCGCCTATCCCAACGTGGAGATTTTGGAGTCGACCGCCGTGCGGGCGCTGCTGGCCACGCCGGATGGGCGGCGGATCCTCGGTGTCCAGACGCAGGACCGTCACGGGGACGGCGGCGCGGTGACGAACCGGCTCGCCAACATCGTCGTCGACGCGAGCGGGCGCGGTTCGCAGCTGGGCAAGTGGTTGTCGGAGTGGGGGTTCAGCCCGCCAGAGGAGAGCCGGCTGCCCATCAACCTCTGCTACGCGTCGCGCCTCTTCGAACAGCCGGAGACGGCCAGGGACTGGCGGGGGCTGTGGATCACCCCGCTGCCGCCCGACGCGCCGCGCGGTGGCGCGATGCAGGGTGTGGAAGGCAAGCGCTGGATTGTGTCCTTGTTCGGCTACGAAGGACACCACCCGCCCCGCGACGAGGACGGGTTCCTGGAGTTCGCCCGGGGCCTCCGCGAGCCGGACATCTACGAAGCCATCAAGGACGCGCAGCCCGTCTCGGACGTCCAGGTGTACCGGGTGCCGGACGTGAAGTGGCGCCACTTCGAGCGCGTCCGGGACTTCCCCGCGGGGCTGCTCGTCCTGGGGGACGCGTGGTGCTACTTCGACCCCGTCTTCGGCCAGGGCATGTCGGTGGCGATGCTGGAGGCGAACCTCCTCAACGAGGCGCTGCACCAGCTCGACAGCCTGGAGGCTGTGAGCCAGGCCTGGACGGCGTCCTACCTGCGCAAGGGCGCGCAGTGGCTCCAGGGGCTCTGGTTCTTCGTGACGGCGGAGGCCATGCGGCATCCCCACGTCCCCGGCGAGCGGACGCGGCTCATCAAGCTGGCCCAGTGGTACGTGGAGGAGCTCTACGCGCTGAACCACGAGCATCCGGAGATCTACAAGGAGTTCCTCAAGCTGATGCACGTCCAGGCGGGGCCGGAGTTCCTCCTGCGCCCGGACATCGCCATGCGGCTCGCGCAGCGCGCCTGGCGGAAGCAGTCCGCGGAGGGCCCGGGCAACGGGGCGCTGTGGCCCGCCAGCCGGGTGGCGCTGGGGGCGCGCTACGTAGGGCGGGTGATGGCCAACCTGGTGGCGCCTGGCATGGTGGGCCCGCGGGATCGCATCTGCCACTTCGACACGGAGAGGCTGGGGAAGCTGGACAAGACGTTGGGGTGGTTCGTCCGCGATGCCCTGCGTGCCCAGGGGTTGCTGAGCGAGGCCGCCGAGGCGCGGCGGTTCCTGGAGTACTGGCTCCCGGTGCAGGGCCTGGGCGTCGCGAAGAGGGCGTTGATTGAGTTCTCCTACAACGTGGACGAGCCCGGCCTGGGCTTCATGCTCTACAGCGACAACGGGACGGTCACGCGGGCCTTCCGGGAGTACATGCGTCAGCTCGGCATCTCCAACGAGGGCGTCGAGCGGTCCGTGGCCATCTGCGAGACGTTCCGCTCATCGGACCTGGGCCTGGTGCGCGCGGAGTTCAAGCCCGGAGGCCCCACCCGGTATTCCATTGCCGCCAGCTGGCACTTCGACCCCATGCGCGGGCACACCGGCTTCGATGAGGCGATGAGCCGCCTGCCGGAGCGCTTCCGGGCAGGGCCCTTCACGGAGCGAGTGAAGGGCCACGCCTCCTCGCTGCGGACCGAGTACTACCCGCTGTTCCTGGGACTGAGCTTCCTGGAGGACGGGACGCTCGAATCCAAGATGTACCTGGTGCGCTTCGACCACAAGCAGCCCCCGTTCCAGCCCGGCTCGGAGCTGTGGCGCTTCCTCCAGGACATGGGCGTGTCCGCCCCGGAGCTGGAGCGGGTCCGCCAGCTCAACGCGCTGCTCTGGGAGAACTCCGCGGACAAGATGACCCAGGTCGCCATCGAGACCTCCGAGTCCCAAGCCCAGCCCAAGCGCGTCAACCTCATCTACAGCGGGATCCAGACCTCCGCGGTCCTGGAAGCCATCTCCCGGTTCGGGTATCCAGAGTCCTCGAAGCAATCTGTCCGGGACTTCGAGCGGATGCTGCAGACCGACCGCGCGAAGTTCGTCGCGGTGCGGGTGGGCCCCGAAGGACTGAGCCCACGCCTCAAGCTGTACAAGCACGCCCTCTTTGATTTCGGCGATCTGTCCGTGGTGGAGGACGGAGGCCTGGGGCCGCGTGATGCCACGCCGGCCGCGGTAAAAGACGTTCCGGATGTATGTCTTTATTGATTCTTGTTGGTTGAGAATGAAGTTCAAACAGGTGATGAGTCTGAGCGGCTTTCAGGCCGCCAGCGGAGCCGTGCCCTGATGTGGTGTGAACCCATTGCTGTGATTGGACTGGGGCTGCGTCTCCCCATGTCGGACTGCCCACGTACGCTCTGGAAAATGCTATGTGATGGGATTGATGCAACGCGAGACATCCCGTCCGGGCGCTGGCCTTCGGCCTCGCTCTTCGACGCGGCACCTGATCGCCCCGGGACGATTCGCAACCGCAAGGCCGGGCTGATTGAAGGTGTGGAGCTGGCCGACCCCGCGGCGTTCCGGCTGTCGAAGCGGGAGTTGCGGCAGATGGACCCGCAGCACCGGCTCCTCTTCGAGTGTGCATGGCATGCGCTGGAGGACGCGGGCCTGCCCTTCGACGCCGTGCGAGGGAGCCGCACGGGCGTCTTCATGGGCGTCAACTTCAGCGACTTCCAGCGGATGCTGGCGCGGGACTGGGCCGCGCTGGATGGCTACTCCGTCCTGGGGACGACGGCGTCCTTCGCGGCCAACCGGCTCTCCTACGCGTTTGATTTCCGAGGGCCCAGCACCGTGTCGAGCGTGGGGTGCGCCTCCTCGACGGTGGCTCTTCACGAGGCCTGCCGCAGCTTGATGCTGGGCGAGGTGGAGATGGCCCTGGCCGGGGGCGTCGAGCTGATGCTGTCGCCGGACAGCAGCATCATGCTGTCCCAGGCCGGCGTGTTCTCCGAGCGGGGGCAGTGCCGGACCCTGGATGCCCAGGCGGACGGCTACGTGCGCGGGGAGGGCGCTGGCGTCGTCGTCCTCAAGCCCCTGTCCAAGGTCGACCCCAGTGACCGCGTGTACGCGGTGATTCGGGGCAGCGCCGTCAACCACAACGGCCGGAACGAGTGGATCATGGCGCCCAGCGCCTCGGCGCAGGCGGACGTCATCCGGCAGGCGTGTGCGCAGGGCGGGGTGGCTCCGGCGAGCATCGACTACATCGAGCTGCACGGCTCGGCGTTCCTCAAGGGTGACGCGGCCGAGGCGGAGGCCATCGGCGAGGCGCTCGGGCCGCGGCGACCGGCGCCTTGCAGGCTCGGCGCCATCAGCAACAACGTGGGTTACCTGGGCGCCGCGGCGGGCATCGCGCAGTTCATCAAGGTGTGTCTGTCACTGCACCACCGCACCTTGGCGCCGACGATTCACGTGGATGCGCCCAACCCGCTGGTGGCGTTCGACGCGCTCGGGCTGAGCATCCAGACGGAGCTGGAGCCCTGGGCCGCGCGGGAGCCTGGCGTGCCTCCGCGGGCGGGCATTGTGTCCACCTCCCTGGGTGGTGCCAACGGCTTCGTGGTCCTGGAGGCCGCTCCGGCGGCGGTGCTGGAGCGGACGCCCGCGCCGGTCCATTTCCTGGCGCTCTCGGCGCTGTCTCAGGATGCGCTCCGTCAGCGGGCGCTCCAGCTTCGGGGCTTCCTCGTCGCGACGCCGGACTCGGTGGCGACGCTGGAGGACATCTGCTTCACCGCCGCGCTCAAGCGTCAGCACCACCGTCACCGGGCCGCGGTCATCGCGGGAGACCGGGCTGGGCTCGTGGCGCTCCTGGATTCGCTGGCGGCGTCGAGCGGGACGACGCTGCTGGCGCAGGAGGGCATGCCGCTGGAGCAGGTGGAGGCCGGGCGCGTCTTCGTCGCGGACGGGGTCGTGCCGACCGAGGCGTTTTTGGTGCGTGCGGGCCGCTGCGTGAGCCTGCCGGTCTACCCCTTCCAGCGGCAGCGCCTGTGGCCCGAGTGGCTTTCGCCCGATGAAGTCTGCCGCTCACCCAAGGACGCGCGTCCGGAGGCCTCCTCGTTGCTTCAGGCCGCCGCCGTAGCCGCGGGAGATGCTTCCCGCGTGCCCGACGTGCGGGGAGAGGCCCAGATGCGGGCGTTCCTGCGTGGGCACCTCGCGGACGTGTTGGAGGTCGAGCCCGAGACGCTCGACGTGCAAGGGCGGACCTTCTTCGAGCTGGGCCTGAACTCCATTGGGGCCACGTTGCTGAAGGAGCGCATCTCGCGGGCGCTCGAGCTCCCGCTGGCGACGACGCTCTTCTTCGAGCTGCCTCGGTTGGAGCCACTGGCGAAGCGGCTGGTGTCCCTGCTGGAGGCGGGGCGTGGCCGCCTGCCGTCGGACTCGGGCGACGTGAGCACGCCCGAGCAGGAGGAGCAGGGATTGATGGAGCGCATCGCCGGGCTGTCCGAGGACGAAGCGCGCGAGCAGATCGCCCGGACGCTGGCGGAACTCAGCCTCGAGGTCGCGTGATGAACCGGAAGGACGGATTCATGGCGGAGCTTTCGCCGCTTCAGCAGGCGCTGCTGACCATCGAGAAGCTGCAGAAGAAGCTGGCCGCGGCCTCGAATGGTGATCGGGAGCCGATTGCCATCATCGGCATGGCCTGCCGCTTTCCGGGGGGCGCCACCAGCCCCGCGAGGTTCCGCGACCTGCTGTGGGGGGCAGGGGAGGCGCTGACGGAAATTCCCAGCGACCGGCGCGCGCTCCAGGGGAAGCTGTCCATGCGCCGCGCGGCCTTCGTCGACGAGGTGGACCGATTCGACGCGGACTTCTTCCACATCTCCCGGCGTGAAGCCGAGGGCATGGACCCGCAGCAGCGCTTCTTCCTGGAGGTGAGCTGGGAGGCCCTGGAGGACGCGGGCCTTCCTCCGCACCAGCTCCTGGGGACGCGGACCGGTGTCTTCGCGGGCGTCCACGCGAAGGACTATGCGTTCGTCACGGAGGGCGGGCTGGAGAAGGTGAGCGCCCACTACTCCACGGGTGTGGACGCCAGCTATGTGGCCGGCCGGCTGTCGTATCTCCTCGGGCTCGAAGGGCCGAGCATGGCGGTGGACACCGCGTGCTCGTCCTCGCTGTCCGCGGTTCACCTGGCGTGTCAGAGCCTGCGGACGGAGGAGTCGACGCTCGCCATCGCCGGAGGCGTGAAGCTCATCCTTGCGCCGCAGCTCAGCGTGTTCCTGTCCAAGGCGGGAGCCCTGTCCCCCGGCGGCCACTGCCGCACGTTCGACCGGGACGCGGACGGGATGGTGCAGGGGGAAGGCTGTGGCGTGGTCATCCTGAAGCGGCTGCGGGACGCCGTTCGGGATGGCGACCGCATCCTGGCGACCTTGCGCGGCACGGGCATGAACCACGACGGCGCGAGCGGTGGCCTCACGGTGCCGAACGTCGGAGCGCAGGAGGCGCTGTACCGGCGCGTGTTGCAGCGCGCGGGCATCGAGCCCGGGCAGGTGGACTACCTGGAGGCGCACGGGACGGGGACGCGGCTGGGAGACCCCATCGAACTGGACGGCGTGTCGCGCGTCTACGGCGCAGCGCGGCCCGCGGAGCGCCCGCTGTGGATTGGCTCCGTCAAGCCGAACATCGGGCACACGGAGGCCGCGGCCGGCATCGCGGGGCTCATCAAGGCCGTCCTGGTGCTCCAGACGGGCGAGGTGCCTCCCTCCATCAACTTCGAACATCCGACACCGGAGTTCACGTGGGAGGGCTCGGGGCTCGCGGTGCCTCGGGCGCGCACGCCCCTGGCGGCGAAGGACGGCCCGCATCGCGTCGCCGTGAGCTCGTTCGGGATGAGCGGTGTGAATGCGCATGCGCTCGTCGAGGCATACGCGGAGGCCCCCCATGCCGCCGTGGAGGCCGGGCCGTATGTGCTGCCCCTCTCCGCGCGCTCGGAGCCGGCGTTGCGCGCGCTGGCGGCGTCATGGCTCAAGTACGTGTCAGAGGCTGGAACTGGGACGCGCCTCCAGGATGCGTGCTTCACGGCGGGCGCCGGACGCTCGCACCATGCGCACCGTGCGGTGCTCGTGGCCAGGACGCCCGAGGCGCTTCGCGCGGGCCTTCACGCTGTCGCGGAGGGGCGCGATGCGCCGGGCGTCACCCACGGCTCCCGTGAGGGCGAGCACGTCTTCCTCTTCGGTGGCGCGGAGCCCGAGGCTGGCCGGCTGCTGCGTGACCTGCTGGGCCGGGACGTCTTCCGAGTCCACGCGGAGAGAGTGGATGCGGTCCTCAGGCAGGTCGCGGGCTGGTCCGTCATCGAGCAGCCGGGCGAAGGACACCAGGTGGCCGTGCTCCTCGTGCTCCAGCTCGCGTTGGCGGAGCTCTGGCGCTCGTGCGGGCTGACGCCCGCTGTTGTTTCGGGTTCCGGCGTGGGCGCGCTCTCCGCGGGGGTGGTCGCGGGAGCACTCACCGTGGAAGACGCCGTGCGGCTCGCCTTGCAGCTTGCTCCGGCGCAGCCCGTGCGTCCTCAACCCGTGAAGTCCCCGTTCTTCTCCACCGTCGATGGCACCTGGGTCGAAGCGGGCGCCACGGTGCCGGCCGCGTACTGGGAGAGACAGCGCACCGCCGTGAGCGACCTGACGTCGTCCGTGGCGGAGCTGTGCGCGCGGAACGCGTCGGCTCTCATCCTGGTCTCTTGTGACGCCTCCGTGGGAGTGGCGTTGGAGGCCGCTGCACGAAGCCGTGGAAGCAACGCCGTCATCCTGCGCGCGAGCATGCCCGGTGATGACGCCTGGACGGGTGTCCTGGGAGTCATCGCGGGTGGGTACTCCTCCGGAAGCCCGATTCGCTTCGAGGGGCTCTACACCGGGGCGCGCAAGACGGTGGTTCCGACGTACCCGTGGCAGCGTGAGCGCTACTGGTGGGACGGAGAGGTGGCTCCCGCGCCGAGCAGCGTGCGGACGGTCCGGGATGTCTCCCCTCGGGACCTCTACTGCGAGCTCGCGTGGCATGCGCGCGCGGTGGCGCAGGGGCCCGTGGACGCGGAGGGACGCTGGCTCATCGTGAGCGCGCAGACGGCTGCCGCGGAGTCGCTGCGGCAGGCCCTGTCCTCCGCCGGAGGCACGGTGCGCGTGGCCAGCGTGGGCTCCGAGCAGGCGCCGGTGCTGCGGGAGTGGCTGTCAGGGAGTCCGGCGCCTCGAGGCATCGTCTACCTGGCGGGCTCGGAGCACCCTGAGTCACTGGAAGGGCTGCACACCACGGTCCAGCGTGAGGTCCACGCGGCGGCGTCGCTCGTGCAGACCCTGGCGCGGCAGGCGGTGCCCGCGCTGCCTCGGCTGTTCCTGGTCACCCAGGGCGCGCAAGTCGCTGGCGAAGCGGCTGGACCCACGGCGATTGCTGGCGCGCCACTGTGGGGCCTGGGGCGCGTCGTCGCCTACGAGCACCCGGAGCTTGCCTGCAAGCGCATCGACGTCGAACCCGCGGCCTTCGGCGCGCTGGTGACGGAGCTGGCGCGCAAGGCGCCTGCTGCTGCTGACGATGACGAGGTCGTGCTGCGCGGCGAGCGGCGGCTGGTGCCCTCGCTCACGCAGGCGCAAACGATTCCGGAAGGCGTGGGCGCGTTTCGTCCCCGGGGAGACCGCACGTATCTGATTACGGGTGGGCTTGGTGGCATCGGGCTGCGGCTCGCCTCCTGGTTGGTGGAGCGCGGCGCGCGGCACCTTGCCCTGTGTGGACGAAAGGGCGAGACCGATGAAGCTCGGCAGGCCCTGGCGCCGCTGCGCGCCGTGGGCGCGAGGGTGGAGACCTTCCGCGTCGATGTGAGCCGCCCGGAGGCGGTGGCGGAGCTCTTGGCTGCCGTCCGCGGAGGCGGGGCGCCGCTGGGGGGCATCTTCCACAGCGCGGGCGTGCTGGCGGACAGCTCGTTGTTGCAGTGGGAGCCCCAGGACTTCGAGACGGTCATGGGCCCCAAGGTCGACGGTGCCTGGAACCTCCATGCGCTGGCCACCGACTCCACCCTCGAGCACTTCGTCCTGTTCTCCTCGACGGCGTCGCTGATCGGCTCGCCGGGGCAGGCCAGCTACGCCGCGGCCAACGCGTTCCTCGACGCGCTGGCGCACCTGCGTCGCGCACGGGGGCTGCCGGCCATCAGCCTGAACTGGGGAAGCTGGGGCGAGGTCGGCATGGCCGTCGCGGATGCGCGGCGTGGGGAGCGGCTGGCGGAGCGCGGCATGTCGCCCATGTCCGTGGAGGAGGCCCTGGCGGCCATGGCGTGCGTGCTCGCGGAGAACCGCGTCACCCGGGGCATCGCGCGCTTCGATGTGGCGCGCTGGACCGCCAGCCATCCTTCCATCGTGGCTTCGTCGTTGTTCCGGCCCGCGACTGTCTCCGATGACGTACCTGACGTCGCGGAGGCGCCTCGCAAGCTGCGCGAGGTGTTGCTCGCGCTGGAAGGCTCCGCGCGCCGTGGCGTCCTGGAGGCGCGGCTCAGGGAGATGGTCAGCGAGGTCGGGAAGATTCCGACGGCGAAGCTCTCGTCCACGGACTCGTTCGACGCGCTGGGGTTCGACTCCATCATGGCGCTCGAGCTGCGGGACATGGTGCTGGGCGAGCTCGACGTGAGCATGCCGCTCAAGAGTTTCGTCGATGAACATTCCATCGAGCAGGTGACGGCTGAGCTTCTTGAGAAGCTCGCCGTGGCCAGTGTGCTCGGCGCTGCCTCCTCGGAGCGCAATGACTCGAAGCGGGTCCTGCTATGACATTGAATGAGCTTCTTCAGGCCCTGGCTGGGCACGGCATCAAGCTGTCGGTGGAGGGGGACCGCCTGGCGGTGGACTCGCCCACGGGCGAGATTCCGGGAGCGCTGCGCGAGCAGCTCGTGGCGAACAAGGCGGCGCTGCTGACCCTGCTGTCAGAGCAGCGCGTTCCCCAGGCGGAGACCCTGCCGCAGATCACGCCCCGGCCCGAGGCGCGGCACGAGCCGTTCCCGATGACGGAGATTCAGCAGGCCTACAGCGTGGGCCGGCAGGCCGAGCTCGAGATGAACGCGGCGATGCACGCGTACAACGAGATTGACTGCCACGCGCTCGACCTGGCTCGCTTCGAGGACGCCTGGAACCTGCTCATCGCGCGCCACGAGATGCTCCGGGTGGTGGCGCTCCCGGGCTTCCAGCAGCGCATCCTCCCTGAGGTGCCGCGCTACGTCCTCCCCGTGGAGGACCTGCGCGGTCGCGAACAGGAGGAGACTGAGGCTCGCTTCCAGGCCATCCGCGCGCGGCTGTCGCAGCAGGTGCTGGCGCTCGACCAGTGGCCGTTGTTCGAGCTCCGCGTGTGCCAGCTCGACGGGGGGCGTTCGCGCCTCTTCATGAGCATCGATGGGACCTTCATCGACGGCTACAGCTTCCAGATTCTCTACCGGGAGCTCGTTCACCTCTACAAACACCTGGGTGGGGCGCCCGCGCTCCCCGCGCTGGACCTGTCCTTCCGGGACTACGCGCTGGCGGTGCAGCATGCGCGCGGTGCCCGCTACGCGCGCTCGCTCGAATACTGGCGCTCTCGCCTCCCGAGTCTCCCGCCCGCGCCGGACCTTCCGCTCGACAAGGACCCGGGTTCGCTCCGGCGTCCTCGCTTCGGGCGCGTGTTCGAGCGGCTGGGACCGGAGGTCTGGCAGCCGCTCAAGCAGCGAGCCCGCGCGCGCAAGCTGACGGAGCCGGAGCTGCTGCTGGCGGCGTACGCGGAGGTCATGGCGCGCTGGAGCCGCAGCCCACGCTTCACGCTCAACGTCCCGCACTTCAACCGGCTGCCCCTCCATCCCCAGGTCAACGAGATCGCTGGCACCTTCGCCAGCTTCACGTTGATTGAAGTGGACCACCGGCCGGAGCGGACCTTCACGGAGCGGGCCCTGGCCATCCGGGATCAGCTCTTCCTGGCGCTGGAGCACCGTGAGGTCAGCGGCGTGGAGCTGCTGCGCGAGCTGTTCCGGGCCCAGGGGCGCATCGCGGGCGCCATCATGCCCGTGGTGATGACGAGCTTCGCGTCTCACTCCAAGAGCAAGGACTCGCACTGGGTCGACTTCCTGGCGGAGGAGTTCGGCGAGCTCATCGAGGCGCTGACGCAGACGCCCCAGGTGTGGATTGACCTGCAGATTGTCTACCAGCGGGGCGGCGTCTTCCTGAACTGGGACGTGGCGGAGGAGCTGTTCCCGCCCGGCATGATTGAAGACATGTTCTCCAGCTTCTGCGCGCTGCTGCGGCGCCTGGCGGAGGACGACGCGGCGTGGGACCAGCAGGGGCTGGACACCCGTCCCGCCCGGCAGGTGGAGCTGCTGGCTCGCGTCAACGATACGGCGCGCCCGCGGAGCGGGGAGCTGCTCCACACCGGCTTCTATCGCCACGCCGCCGCGCGCCCGGATGCCCTGGCGCTGGCCTCGTCGAGCGTCAGCCTGAGTTATGGCGAGCTGGCTCGGCGCTCCAGCCGGCTCGGGCATGCGCTGCGCGAACATGGCGCCGCGCCTGGCCGCATCGTCGCGATCGTGATGGAGAAGGGGTGGGAGCAGGTCGTGGCCGCGCTGGGCGTCCTCAGCTCGGGCGCGGCGTACCTGCCCATCGACGCGGGGCTGCCGCACGAGCGGCGCGTCTTCATGATGCGCAACGGCGGGGCCGAGCTGGCGGTGACGCAGCCGAAGTTCACCCAGGAGCCCTGGCCTGAAGGGGTGCGGGTGCTCGCCGTCACGCCGGACGCCTTCAGCGAGTACAGCGAGGCGCCGCTGGCGCCCGTGCAGAAGCCCGAGGACCTGGCGCACATCCTCTACACCTCCGGCTCCACGGGGCAGCCCAACGGGGCCATGCTCACCCACGCGGGGATGGTCAACGGCGTGGAGTGGACGAACCGGAAGTTCGGCGTCGGGCCGGATGACCGCGTCATCGCGCTCAGCGCGCTCCACCACGACTTCTCCGTCTACGACGTCTTCGGCACCTTGAGCGCGGGCGCGGCCCTGGTCATGCCGGACGCCTCGTCGCGCAGGGACCCCTCCCACTGGGCCGAGCTGATGTCCCGTCATGGCGTCTCCATCTGGAGCACCGTGCCGGCGATGATGGAGATGCTGCTGACGTACCTTGAAGGCAGCAACGCCCGGCTGACCTGTCCGCTGCGCCTGGTGATGCTCGGCGGCGACTGGCTCCCGGTAACCATGCCCTCGCGGCTGCGGGCGAAGTTCGGTGACGTGAAGCTGATGAGCGTCGGCGGGCCGACGGAGACGTCCCTGTGGAACATCTCCCACCCGGTCGTCGAAGCCGACGAGCGGCGCCGCAGCATCCCGTATGGAAAGCCCATCTCGAACACGAAGTACTACGTGCTGGACGAGCACCTGGACGAGCGCCCCATCTGGGTGCCCGGCGAGCTGTGCTGCGCGGGCGTGGGCGTGGCGCTGGGCTACGTGGGCGCGGGGGCGGGCTCGAAGAAGTTCACCGTGCATCCGCGGACGGGCGAGCGCCTCTACCGCACCGGCGACCTCGGGCGGTACCTGCCGGATGGCACCATCGAGTTCCTCGGCCGCGTCGACTTCCAGCTCTCCATCCGTGGACAGCGCATCGAGCCAGGTGAGATCGAGGCGGCGCTGCTCCAGGAGCCGAGCGTCAGCGCGGCGGTGGTGGGGGCCGTCGGCGAGCACCACGAGAAGCGGCTGGTCGCCTACGTCGTCCCCTCGGACACGAAGCGGGGCGTGGACACCCGGCACGTCCGCGAGTTCCTGTCGCGCAAGCTGCCCGAGCACCTGGTCCCAGCGACCTACGTCGTGCTGGAGGCGCTGCCGCTGACCCGCAACGCCAAGGTGGACCGCAAGGCGCTGCCGCACCCGGACTCCGTCGCGCGGCCCACGCAGCCCGAGGCGAGCAAGGCCGCCGCGGTCCGTCCCAGTCGCGAGGCTCAGGCGCTGCAGCAGTCCATCGCGAAGGCCGTGGCGGAGGTGCTGGGGGTTCCAGAGGTCCACCCGGACCGGAACTTCTTCGAGCTGGGCGCCAACTCGGTGCACCTCATCAAGCTCCACCTCGAGCTCAAGGAGAAGCTGGGGCTCGAGGTTCCCGTCACCGAAATGTTCGGCAGGCCCACCGTCAAGGTGCTCGCGGCCCGGCTCGCGGCGGCGGGAGGCGAGGCGAAGCCCGAGGTGGCGCTCGCGCCGCGCGAAGCGCCGCCACGGACGCAGGATGCGCGGGACATCGCCATCATCGGCTTGAGCTGCCGCTTCCCCGGGGCGTCGACGCCCGAGCAGTTCTGGCAGAACCTGATGCAGGGCGTGGAGTCGGTGGGCACCTTCACCGATGACGAGCTGCTGGCCGCGGGCGTCAGCCCGGAGGCGTTCCGGAACCCCGGGTACGTCCGCGCGTCGGCGGTGATGGAGGGCTTCGACACCTTCGACGCGGAGTTCTTCTCGCTGACGCCTCGCGAGGCGCGCGCGTTGGATCCTCAGCAGCGGGTGTTCCTGGAGTGCGCCTGGGAGGCGCTGGAGCACGCGGGCTACCCGCCGTCGGAGCGCGACGGGCTCGTGGGCGTGTATGCCGGGAAGAGCGTCAGCCACTATCGCTATCCCTACCCGGACCTGACGCGGCCCATTGGCTTCTTCCAGGACTTGATGGCGCAGGACAAGGACTTCCTGGCCACGCAGGTGTCCTACAAGCTGGACCTGCGCGGGCCCAGCATCAACGTCCAGACGGCGTGCTCCACGTCCCTGGTCGCGGTGTCCGCGGCGTGCGCGGCGCTGAATGAGGGCAGCTGCGACCTGGCGCTCGCGGGCGGCGTGGCCATCAAGGTCCCCCACCGCGTGGGCTACCTGTACGAGGAAGGCAGCGTCTTCTCGCGCGACGGCCACTGTCGTCCCTTCGACGCCGGGGCCAACGGGACCATCCCGGGGAGCGGCGCCGGCATCGTGGTCCTCAAGCGCCTGAGCCAGGCGCTGGCGGATGGGGACCGGGTGCTCGCCGTCATCAAGGGCTCCGCCATCAACAACGACGGGCACCGCAAGGTCGGCTTCATGGCCCCCGGCGTGGAGGGCCAGACGGACGTGGTGCGCCGCGCGCATCAGCACGCGAAGGTGGACCCGCGGACCATCTCCTATGTCGAAGCCCATGGCACCGGGACGTCCATTGGCGACCCCATTGAAGTCTCCGCGCTGACGGAGGCGTTTGGGGGACAGGTCCAGGCGCAGTCGTGCGGCCTGGGCTCGGTGAAGGGCAACATCGGCCACCTCGACAGCGCGGCGGGCATCGCGGGGCTCATCAAGGTCGTGCTGGCGCTTCAGCACCGCACGTTGCCGCCCACGCTCCACTACCAGTCGCCCAACCCGCGGCTGGAGCTCCACAAGACGCCCTTCTACGTGGTGGACAAGGCCCGGCCGTGGACCGCGGCGCAGGGAGTCCTGCGCGCGGGACTCAGCTCCTTCGGCATCGGCGGCACCAACGCCCACCTGGTCCTCGAAGAGGCGCCACCGCAGGCGACGCCAGCGCAGGACGCGCAGCGGCTGGACCGCTCGCGGCACCTCCTGGCGCTGTCCGCGCGGAGCCCGGAGGCGCTGCGGGAGCTCGCGGGCCGCTACCGGGCGGTGCTCGAGGCGCCGGGCGCGTCGCTCGCGGACGTGTGCTTCTCCGCGAACACCGGCCGTGCCGCCTTCGACCACCGGCTCGCGGTAGTGGGGGCGGACGCCGCGCAGGTGGCCGCCATCCTGGGCGCGGCGGAGCGGAAGGAAGAGCACCCGGGGGTCGTGCAGGGCGAGGCCGACGCGAAGCAGGCGGTGAAGATCGCGTTCCTGTTCTCCGGTCAGGGCTCGCAGTACGTCGGCGCCGCGCGTGAGCTGTACCAGACGCACCCGGGCTTCCGCCGGCGCATCGACTCGTTCGACGAGCTGCTCCGCGAGTACTGGGACCGCTCCCTGCTCTCCGTCCTCTACGCGGAGCCGGGGACGCCATCGCCTATCGACGAGCTCGACTACGCCCAGCCCGTGGTCTTCGTGCTGGAGTACGCGCTGGCCGAGCTGTGGATGTCGTGGGGCATCCAGCCGGACGTGTTGCTGGGACACAGCACGGGCGAGCTGGCCGCGGCCTGCATCGCGGGCGTGTTCAGCGTCGAGGATGGCCTGAAGCTGGCCGTCCACCGCGGCCGGTTGATTCAGCAGCTTCCGGAGGGCAGCAACATCGCGGTCGCCGCCGCGGAGCCGGAGCTGCGCCAGTTCCTCGCGGAGGGCGGTTGGGCCAGCTCCATCGCCGCCGTCAACGGGCCGGACAACGTCGTCATCTCCGGCATCCCCGCGGAGATTGTGGAGATTGGCCGGGCGCTGGACGCGAAGGGCTACAAGGTCAAGCGGCTGAACATCCCACGCGCGGCGCACTCGGTGATGATGGAGGCCATCCTCCCGGAGTTCCGGGCCGTCGCCGCGACGCTGCGCTACTCGCCGCCGTCCATTCCCATGGTCTCCGGGATGACGGGCGAGCTCATCACCGACAATCTCTGCACACCGGACTACTGGTGCAGCCAGCTTCGCAACCCGGTGCAGTTCGGCCGGGGCGTGGAGGCGCTGTACCGCGACGGCATGCGCGTCTTCGTCGAGGTCGGCCCGAAGGCGACCCTGCTCGGCATGGCGGCGCGCTCGGTGCCCGAGGGCGCGGGGACCTGGCTGCCAAGCCTGCGCGCCGATGACGGGGGCTGTCGGCAGATGCTGGAGAGCCTGGCGGCGCTGTACGTGCGCGGCGCTCCGGTGGACTGGGCGGCGGTGGATGCCGGCTATCCACGGCGGAAGGTGGAAGTCCCGACGTATGCCTTCCAGCGTCAGCGCTACTGGGAGGAGGGCGCGGGCCTCCAGCGGCCCCATGGGCGCAGCGTGTCCCGCGCAGAGCACCCGCTGATTGGCGAGCGCGTGCCCCTGGCCGTCCTGGAGTCCGGTGAGCTGTTGTTCGAGGCCACGCTGGGGCCTGCCTCGCAGGCGTTCCTGGGCCAGCACCGCGTCTTCGGAACGCCCACGCTGCCCGCGACGGGCTACGTCGAGATGGCGCTGGCCGCCGGGGCCCGGTTGTTGGGCACGACCGCGCTGGAGCTGACGGACCTGGCCATCCTCAACGCGATGACCTTCCCGAAGGACGCCGAGCGGAAGGTGCAGTGCGCCGTGCGCCGCGACGGAGAAGGCAGGGCCGCTGTTCGCATCTTCAGCCGGACCGGTGAGGGCTCGGAGCGCGCGTGGAGCCTCCATGCGACGGGCACGCTCGCGGTGCTGGGGGATGGCGCACCGACCCCCGAGGCGCACGACCTCGACAGCGTGTTGAGGGACTTGCAGACCCCGCTTCCCGTCGAGGACTACTACCAGCGGGCACGGAGCGCGGGCGTCGACTTCGGGCCGGAGTTCCAGGGCATCACGGAGCTGCGCCGGGAAGGCGAGCAGGTCCTGGCGCGCATCGAGCGCCCCGCGGGCCTTGGGAGCGGCGGTGGCTACCTCGCGCATCCCGCGCTGATGGATGCCTGCCTCCAGGTGGTGGGCGGCGCCTATCCGGACATGGATGGCACCGAGCTGTACGTGCCGGTGCACATCGAGCGGCTTCAGGTCCTGGGCAGCATCGAGGACGGCGTGTGGAGCCATGCCGTGGTGCGGCCGGTGGATGAGGCGGGGAAGCGGCTGCGTGCGGACGTCCGCATCTTCGGAAGAGATGGCGCGCTGCGCGCCTGGGTGCGCGGCCTGGAGCTCCAGCGCACGAGCCAGGAGGCGCTGCGCGCCGCGCTCTCCACCTCGCTGGATGAGTGGCTCTACGAGCGGAAGTGGGAGCCCCTCGCCTTGGACGGGACTCGTCCGGAGACGTGGGTGCCCGCGAGTGGCGCGTGCCTGATTCTCTCGGAGCGCGACGGGGCGGGGCAGCAGCTCGCACAGACGCTGGCGCGCGATGGGCGCTCCTGCTTCGTCGCCATCCGTGGCACGGAGCCGCGCCGGATTGACGAGACCACCTTCGAGGTCCCTGATGCGCCCGACGCGCTCGTGGAGGCCTTGCGAGCGCTGCCGCTTCCGGCGTCCCTGTCGGACGTCATCCTGTTGTGGGGCGCCAACAGCGCGGAGGCGGAGTCGCTGGATGCGGCGGCGCTGGGGCAGGCCGCTCGCGTGACGGGGGGGGGCGCGCTGGGGCTGCTCCAGTTCCTGCTGGACCGCGGGTACTCCGGCACGGTGTGGCTGGTGTCCCATGGCGCGCAGCCCGTGAATCCGGGCGTCCCGTTGCCTGGGCTCGCGCAGTCGTTGCTGTGGGGCATGGCGCGGCCTCTGGCCATCGAGGCGTCGGAGTTGGATTGCCGGTGTGTCGACCTCGATGCCCACGGCGAACCGAGCGCACAGGTGGAGTTGCTCGCGCGGGAGCTCCGCCACCGCGCGGAGGTGGCGGAGGACCAGGTGGCCTACCGCGATGGCCGCTACGTCGCGCGACTCCGGAGGGTCGAGTCACGGAAGCTGGTCGAGGCGTCCGCGGAGCGCGTCGAGGCCTTCCGGGCGGACCGCAGCTATCTGGTGGCGGGCGGGCTCGGACGCCTGGGGCTGCTGACGGCGGAGCTGCTGGCGAGCCGGGGGGCACGCAACCTGGTGCTGACGGGCCGGAGCGCCCCGGGGCCACAAGTCACGGAGCGTCTGGAGCACCTGCGCCAGCAGGGTGTCCGTGTCGAGCACCGGCAGGTCGACATCGCGGAGGCGGAGCCGCTGGCCGCGCTGCTGGACGAGGTGGCGCGGGACATGGCCCCGCTGGGCGGCGTGTTCCACTCGGCTGGGGTGCTGGATGACGGCGTGCTGCGGCAGCAGCGGTGGGAGCGCTTCGAGACCGTGCTGCGACCGAAGCTGCGCGGTGCCTGGAACCTGCATCGCCTGACGGCGGGCCTGCCGTTGGACTTCTTCGTGCTGTTCTCCTCCGTCGCGTCGCTCGTCGGCTCGGCGGGACAGGCGAACCACTGCGCGGCGAACGCGTTCGAGGACGCGCTGGCGCACCACCGCCGTGCCCTGGGCTTGCCTGCCCTGAGCATCAACTGGGGCATCTGGGCCGGTGACGCGGGCGCCCAGGTGTCGGTGAGCGAGGAGGCCCGGACGCCTGGCCTCGGCGTCATTCCGAAGGCGCAGGGCCTGCGCGCGCTGGAGCTGCTCCTCACGTCGCGCGTCCCCCAGGTGGGCGTGGCCGCCATCGACTGGGCTGTCTTCGGAAGCGGCCGGTCCACGCCCTACGTCGCGGAGTTGCGCGAGCAGGCAGGGGGCGCGCGGCCGGTGGAGCGCGCGTCGTTCCTGGACACGCTCACGGCGGCGCCCATCGAGAAGCGCCGGCAGTTGTTGATGGACTACGTGCGCGAGCAAGTGGCGTGGATGCGAGGCGTGGGCTCCAGCGAGTCCATCGACCCGGCGCGGGGGTTCCACGAGCTGGGCATCGACTCGCTGGCGGCGCTCCAGCTCAAGAACCGGCTTCAGGGCGGGCTCGGCGTGTCGCTGCCGGCGACGCTCGTCTTCAACTACCCGACGGCGGAGAAGCTCGCGACGCAGCTCATGGACGCGTTCATCCCCCTGGAGTTCACGGAGGAAGCGCGCGTCACGTCGAAGTCAGACGCCCCGGTCGAGAGCCCACTGGAAGGGCTTGCTGAAGCGAACCTCGCGCACCTGCTCTCCGAGCAGCTGTCGAAGATGAACTAGGGACGGAACGATGTCAGCGCAAGGAAGCGACACGAGCTACGGCGAGCTGATGAAGCGCGCGCTCCTGAAGTTGCAGGAGACGCAGTCGAAGCTCGATGCCCATGAGCAGGAGAAGCACGGGGCCATCGCCATTGTCGGCATCGGCTGCCGGTTCCCGGGGGGCGTCACCAGCCCTTCCGAATACTGGCGCCTGCTCTCCGAAGGCGTGGACACCGTCACCGAGATTCCGACCGACCGGTGGAACGCGGACAGCTTCTTCCACGCGGACCCGGACCATCCCGGTGGCATCTACACGCGCCACGGGAGCTTCCTGCGGGACATCGACCAGTTCGAGCCGCGCTTCTTCGGCATCTCCCCGCGTGAGGCGGCGCGGATGGACCCGCAGCACCGGCTGTTGCTGGAGGTCGCGTGGGAGGCCGTGGAGCGCGCCGGCCGGAATCCAACGAGCCTGAGCGGGACGCGGACCGGCGTGTTCGTCGGGATGATGGGGCAGGACTACACGCAGATTGCCACCCAGTCCCCGGAGCTCATCGACGCCCACACCGGCGCGGGGAATGGCGCGAGCGTCGCCGCGGGACGCCTGTCGTATTCCTTCGGACTCGAAGGGCCCAGCCTCACCGTCGACACCGCGTGCTCCTCGTCGTTGGTCGCGGTGCACCTGGCCATCCGCAGCCTGCGTCAGCGGGAGAGCGACTTCGCGCTAGCGGGCGGGGTGAACCTGGTCCTCTCCCCCGTCGCGACGCTGATTGAGTCGCGCACGCACATGCTGTCGCCGGATGGCCGGTGCAAGACGTTTGATGTCTCGGCGAACGGCATCGGGCGAGGAGAGGGCTGTGGGCTCGTCTTCCTGCGGCGCTTGTCGGACGCGCTCGCGGACGGGGACCCCATCGTCGCGGTGCTTCGCGGCTCGGCGGTGAACCAGGATGGCCGCACCAGCGGGCTCACGGTGCCCAACGGGCTCGCCCAGCAGCGCGTCATCCGGGAGGCCCTGCGGGACGGACAGGTGGAGCCCGCGAAGGTGGGCTACGTCGAGGCCCATGGGACGGGGACGTCGCTGGGTGACCCCATCGAGCTGGAGGCGCTCGCGTCCGTCTACTGCGCCAGGACGGGGCGGCAGCAGCCGCTGATGGCCGGCTCGGTGAAGACGAACATGGGGCACCTGGAAGGTGCGTCCGGCATCGCGGGGTTGATCAAATCCGCGCTGTGCCTGGCGAACGAGGAGGTCCCGCCGCACCTCCACCTGCGCACGCCCACGCCGCATGTGGACTGGAAGCAGCTGTCCATCGAAGTGCCGACCGAGCGCCGCCAGTGGCAGGGGGCGGACTCGCGCTTCGCGGCGGTGAGCTCGTTTGGCTTCTCGGGGACGAACGCGCACGTCGTCCTGGAGTCCGCGCCTCGGCCGAAGGCTCAGGCCCGGGAGGTGGAGCGCCCGCGTCACGTCCTGGCGCTCTCCGCGCGCTCGCACGCCAGCCTTCGCAGGCTGGCCGGGTCCATCGCGGAGGAGCTGTCACTGCGTCCCGCGGAGGGGATGGCGGATGTCTGCCACACGGCGAACATTGGCCGCGGCGCCATGGAAGAGCGCGCGGCCTTCACGGCCTCGACCGCCGAGGAGCTGACGGAGTCGCTGCGAGCGTTCAGCCGCGGAGCGCCCACCGCCCCCGGAGCCTGCGTGGAGGGCCGCCGCGACGGCGAGGCACCGCGCGTCGCGTTCCTCTTCACGGGCCAGGGCTCCCAGTACGCGGGCATGGGGCGGGAGCTGTTCGACACGCAGCCCGAGTTCCGCCGGGAGCTCCTGCGCTTCGAGGGCATCCTGAAGCCGCACCTGGAGCGGCCGCTCACCGAGGTGCTCTTCCAGGACACGGAAGGAGCGCTGGACGAGACGCGCTACACCCAGCCCGCGTTGGTGGCGCTGGAGCTGGCGTTGGCGCACCTGCTGCGCGCGTGGGGCCTGCGCGCCGACGCGGTCCTGGGCCACAGCGTGGGCGAGTACGCGGCGGCCATGTTCGCGGGCGTCCTGGAGCCCGAGGTCGGCTTGCCCCTGGTGGCCGAGCGCGCGCGGCTGATGCAGGCGCTGCCCGAGCGCGGCGCGATGCTGGCCGTGTTCGCCGAGCCAGCGCGCGTGCTGCCGCTCATCGCCGGGCACCCCCGGGTGACGGTGGCGGCCATCAATGGGCCGCGGAACACCGTCATCTCAGGGGACAGCACGGCCATCGGCGCCGTGGTCCAGGCGCTCGGAGAGGCGGGCATCGAGAGCCGGCGACTGAAGGTGTCACACGCGTTCCACTCTCCGCTGATGCAGCCGATGCTGGCGGAGTTCGAGCGGGCCGCGAGCCGCGCCTCCTTCCAGAAGCCGCGCCTCCCCCTCATCTCGAACCTGGACGGACGCGAGGCAGGCGAGGCCATCACCCAGCCGGCCTACTGGTCCCGGCATGTCCTCCAGCCCGTGCGCTTCGAGGAGGGCATCCGGACGCTCCTCCAGCGCGGGGTGCGGGTGTTCCTGGAGGTGGGGCCCAAGCCTTCGCTGTCCAACCTCGCGCGAGACGTGGTGGCGGGTGAAGAGGCGCTGTGGCTGGAGACGCTTCACCCACGCCGCTCCGACTGGGTCGGCCTGCTCCGGGCGCTGTCGGAGCTGTATGTGCGCGGCGCCAGGCCGGACTGGGAGCGCTTCGATGCGGGCTATGGGCGGACCCGCCGGGCGTTGCCGACCTATCCCTTCGAGCGTCAGCGCTACTGGCTGGATGTGCCCGCGCCGTGGACGCGCACGTCGCGCCGCGCGGCGACTCACCCGCTGCTGGGAGCGCGTCTGGAGTCCGCCGCCTTGAAGGAGGGGACGACCGTCTTCTCCAATGAGCTGTCGGCGGGAACCGTGCCTTTCGTGGCGGACCATCGGGTGTACGGCAAGGCGGTGGTGCCCGCCGCGGCCTACGTGGAGATGGTGGCCTCGGCGGCGGCGCAGGTGCTCGGAACGGAGTCGTTGAGGCTGGAGGACATCTCCCTGCTTCAACCGCTGGTGCTCCCCGAACAGCAGGCGCGGGTGGTCCAGACGTTGCTGGAGGACCAGGGCGAGGCGGGCCTTGCGTGCAAGGTGGTGAGCCGGGGGGACGAGCGCTCGGAGGAGGGCGGCGGCGGCGCGCGCGCGGCCTGGGTCACCCACGTGACGTGCCGGGTGTCGGCGCTGCGCGCCGTGGCCCCATCGGTGGAGCGGGAGGCGTGGGGCCGCGACTGCTCGACGCCTGTCTCCATCGATGAGCTCTCCGCCGTCTTCACGCACCACGGGCTCGACTATGGGCCGTCCCTGCGCGTGCTGACGTCGCTGCATCGGGGGACTGGGGCCGCGCTGTCGTTGGGCCAGGTGGAGGACCGGAGCGGGCACTACCGCGTCCACCCGGCGCTGTTCGACGGCTGCTTGCGCACGGCGGCGGCGGTGTCGCGGCTCACGGCGGAAGACGCGCTGCACCTCCCGGTGGCCTTGCAGACGCTCGACCTGTACCGGTCACTTCCGGAGCGGGTCTGGACGTACGCGACGCAGCCTCCCCGGGAGGGCCAGGAGGGCTTCTCCGCGACGGACCTGACCCTGTGTGACGACGATGGCGCGGTGGTGGCGGTCGTATCGGGGTTCTCGGTGCGCAAGGCCGAGCGCGACGTGTTGCTGCGCGGGCTCGACAACGACTTCCAGGACTGGCTGTACCGCCTCGACTGGGTGCCGCGTGACGTCACGGAGGAAGGCCGCTCCGCGAATCAACATTGGGCCGTCTTCACCAGCGAGGACGACTTCGCCTCGGAGCTGGTGCAGGTGCTTTCGCAGCGGGGCGAGCGCTGCACGCTGGTTCGCAAGGGGGCGTCGTTCAGCAGCACGCCAGAGGGCTTCCGCATCAACCCCGCCGACCCGGAGGACCACGCACGGCTGGTCCAGGCGTGGGCGGCTCAACCTCCCACGGGGCTGCTGTATCTGTGGGGGCTCGACGCGGGGACCCAGGCGGGTGACGCAGGCGCCTGGCTCGACGCGGCTCAGGCGTCGGGGTGCCTGGGCGCGCTGCGGCTGACGCAGGCCCTGGCGCATGCTCAGGGAGCGCCGCCCCGGCTGGTGCTGGTGACGCGGGGCACGCAAGGCCTGCCCACCGACACGCACGGGTCGCGCGTCGCGCAGGCGCCGCTGTGGGGCTTCGGACAGGCCGTGGCCACGGAGTTGCCCGAGCTGCGGTGCCTCCGCATCGACCTGCCCCCGGAGCCCCGGTCCGAAGACCTGGGCACGTTCGTGCGGGCGCTCGCGCTGCCCGATGAGGAGTCCGGCGCGGCCATTCGTGGCGGCGGTCTCTACATCCCCCGGCTCGAGCGGGCCCGCTCGCGGACGGTCGCGGCGAAGAAGGTGTCCATCCTCGCGGAGGCCACCTACCTCGTCGCGGGAGGCCTGGGTGGACTCGGCCTGCGTGCCGCCACCTGGCTGGCGGCGCAGGGCGCGCGGCACCTGGTCCTGATGGGGCGCAGCGCGCCGTCTCCTGAGTCCGGCGCCCAGCTCGATGCGCTCGAGGCCCAGGGCGTGAAGGTGCGGGTCGCGCGGGTGGACATCGCGTCTCACGACGCCATGGCGGGCCTCTTCGCGAGCCTGCGCGGAGCTCCGCCGGTGCGCGGCATCATCCATTCGGCGGGCGTCCTCCGCGACGGAACGCTCGCGAATCAGACGTCCGAGCAGTTCCGGGAGGTGCTGGCCCCCAAGCTTCAGGGGGCGTGGAACCTCCATGCGCTCAGCCAGGGCATGGCGCTGGACTTCTTCGTCTGCTTCTCGTCGGCCGCCTCGCTCATCGGCTCACCGGGGCAGTCGAACTACGTCGCCGCGAATGCCTTCCTCGATGCGCTGGTCCATCTGCGCCGCGCGGAGGGGCTGCCCGCGCTGACGCTCAACTGGGGCTCGTGGGCGGAGACGGGCATGGCGGCGCGGCTGGAGCGGGCGGCCTCCACGCGGCCGGGGGCGCAGGGCTTCGGCGCCATTCCCGTCCAGCAGGGCTTCAGCGTGCTGGAGCGGCTCATGGGGACCACACAGGTTCAATGGGGCGTCTTCCCCGTGGACTGGACGCGGCTGGCGGAGCAGTTGCCAGGGCTCGCGCGGCAGGCGCTCGTCCAGGGCTTGCTGGGGAGCGAGCCACAGCGGGTGCAAGCGCCGGCCTTCCGCGCGCAGCTGGACGCGGCGCCGACGAATCGCAAGCTGGAGCTGCTGCGTCAGCACGTCGCGGGGCAGGTGTCCGCGACGCTGGGCATGCCGGCGTCGGAGCGGCTGTCTGGCAACGAGCGCCTGTTCGAGCTGGGCGTCGACTCGCTGCTGGCCATCGAAATCAAGAACCGGCTCGCGAGCAGCCTCGGGCGAGGCCTGCGTTCGACGCTGATTTTCGACTTCCCCACCGTGAACGGGCTCGTCGCGCATCTGACCGAGGAGCTGGGGCTGGGGACCGAAGTTCAGAAGAAGCAGGAAGCATCGCGGGAGGCGCAGGGCGCGCTCTCCGCGGAGATTCAAGGGCTGTCGGAGCAGGAGCTGACGTCCCTCATCGACCAGGAGCTGGAGAGCGCGCTCACCAGATGAGACCCTGATGGCGAAACTATCCTCACGCATTTCTGAATTGCCTGTCGTCAAGCTCGCGTACCTCGCGAGCCAGCTGCGCTCGAAGAAGGAGCTGCTGGCGGCCGAGCCCATCGCGGTGGTGGGCATGTCCTGTCGCTTCCCCGGCGGAGGTGACCTGCCAGAGACGTTCTGGGAGCTGCTCGCCGCGGGCCGCGACGCGACCCGGGACGTGCCGGCCTCGCGCTGGGACGTCGACGCGTTCTACGACCCCACGCCCGGTGTCCCGGGGAAGATGTACACGCGCCGAGGCGCCTTCATCGACGGCGTCGACCTGTTCGACCCTGGCTTCTTCGGCATCACGCCGCGTGACGCCAAGGGCATGGACCCGCAGCAGCGCATGCTGCTGGAGGAGTGCTGGCGAGCCCTGGAGCGCGCCGGCATTCCGCCCGCTGGCCTCACCGGGAGCCGCACCGGCGTCTTCCTGGGGCTGATGCACAACGACTACAACCTGCTGGGCATCGCCGAAGATCTGGAGTTCCACTCGGCGTCGCTCAACTACCCGTCCGTCGCCGCGGGACGCATCTCTCACACGCTGGGCCTCCAGGGGCCCGCGGTCTCCGTGGACACGGCGTGCTCGTCGTCCGCCGTCGCCATCCACCTGGCCTGTCAGAGCCTCCGCAACGACGAGAGCGACCTCGCGCTCGCCGCGGGCGCGAACCTGAACCTCTCCCCCGTCACGGTGATGGTGGAGTGCCAGAACCGCATGCTGGCGGCGGACGGCCGCTGCAAGACGTTCGACGCCTCCGCGGACGGCTTCGGGCGCGGCGAGGGCTGCGGCGTCGTCGTGCTCAAGCGCCTGTCGGACGCGCTGGCCCAGGGGGATGCCATCCTCGGCGTCATCCGGGGCTCGGCGGTCACCCATGACGGCCGCAGCAGCGGGCTGATGGTGCCGAACGGGCGCTCGCAGGAGCGCGTCATCCGGGCGGCGCTGGACAGCTGTGGCGTGGAGCCGGAGCAGGTGGGCTACATCGAGGCCCACGGCACGGGGACGCTGCTCGGAGACCCCATCGAGATGGAGGCGCTGCGGTCCGTCTTCGGGCGCAAGGGCGATCGCGGTGAGCCGCTGTACGTCGGCTCGGTGAAGACGAACATCGGGCACCTGGAGGCCGCCGCCGGTATCGCGGGGCTCATCAAGGTCCTGCTCGCGCTGCAGAACGAGGCCATCCCCGCGCACCTGAACTTCGAGCGGCCCAATCCCAACATCCGCTGGGACGACCTGCCCGTCACCATCCCCACGGCCACCCAGCCCTGGCTGCGCGGTGACAAGCGCCGCATCGCCGGGGTCAGCAGCTTCGGCTTCAGCGGCACCAACGTGCACATGGTGGTGGAGGAGGCCCCCGTGCTGGCGCGCCCCCGCGTGGAGGCGGAGCGCCCGGCCCATGTCCTGACGCTGTCGGCGAAGAGTGAAGCCGCGCTCGAAGCGCTCATGGCAGCGCAGGAGCGCGCCTTGCCGGAGGACCCGGCGGTGCTGGGAGACTGGTGCTACACGGCGAACACGGGCCGCTCTCAGTTCGAGCACCGCGCCGCCGTCTCGGGCGCCACCGCCGCGGAGCTGCGCGCGAACCTGACGCGGCTGCGCGAAGAGAAGCTGCGCCCGGAACGCGAACCCCTCCGCGGAACGGAGAGCCCCCGGCCCGTCTTCCTCTTCACGGGGCAGGGCGCGCTTCGTCCTGGAGTGGGTCGGGAGCTCTTCGAGACACAGCCGGTGTTCCGCGCCGCGGTGGAGCGGTGCTCGAAGGCGCTGGAGGGCCTGCTCGATTGCAGCCTCGAAGCGCTCCTCTTCGGTGAGTCTTCCGCGACGTTCCTGGAGGACACGCGCCATGCGCAGCCCGCGCTGGTGGCCTTGGAGTATGCGCTGGCGGAGCTGTGGGGGGCCTGGGGCGTCACGCCCGCGGCGCTCATCGGGCACAGCCTGGGAGAATATGCCGCGGCTGCCGTCGCGGGGGTGTTCAGCATCGAGGAGGCGCTGCGCCTGGTCGTGACGCGCGCGCGGCTCATTGGCGAGCAGCTGGGCGCCGGGGCGATGCTGGCGGTCTCCGCTTCACTCGATACGGTGAACCGGGCCATTGCGCCGCACGCCGACACGGTTTCCCTGGCGGCGGTCAACGGCCCCGATGACGTGGTCATCTCCGGGATACCCGACGCCATCACCGAGGTGGAGCGGGCCCTGACGAGCCAGGGCGTCCAGACGAAGCGCCTGCGGATGTCCTACGCGTTCCACTCCACGCAGATGGAGCCCGTGCTGAAGCCGTTCGCGGAGGCCTTCCGAGGGCTCACGCTTTCGGCACCGCGCATCCCGCTGGTGTCCACGCTGGAGGGCCGGCGTGTCGGCGACGAAATCACCCGGCCAGACTACTGGTGCCGTCAAATCCGAGAGCCCGTCGCCTTCGCCAAGGCGCTGGAGGCGTCGCGCGCGGAGGGGCACCGGACCTATCTGGAGCTGGGGCCCGCGCCCATCCTGGCTGGCATTGGCCGCAGGACCTTCCAGTCGGAGGCGCTGTGCTGGCTTCCCAGCCTGCGTCCGTCCACTGGAGAGACGGCGCAGCTGCTCTCCAGCGTGGCGGAGCTGTACATGCGCGGCTTCGACGTGGATTGGGCCGCGTTCGATGCGCCTTTCGAGCGGCGCCCGCGCTGCTTGCCGACGCAGCCCTTCCAGCGTGAGCGCTACTGGCTGGATTCGCGAAGCCCCGAGCATCGCCGCGGCGATGCGGCGCGTGACGACGCCGCGCGAGGCGAGGCGCACGCCCTGCCGGGGACACCGCTGTCGCTCGCGGGCGCCAGGGAGTCACGGTTCGAGGCCCGGCTGAGCAGGCACGAGCCCGCCTTCATCGAGGAGCATCGTGTGCTGGGCAACCCGGTGCTGCCGGCCGCCTGCTACGTCGAGATGGCGCTCGGCGCCGCGCACCACGCGACCTCGGGCGGGAAGCCCCTGGAGCTCACGGCCATCGAGCTGGAGCGGGCGTTGGTCTTCGCGGAGGGGCAGGCACAAAACGTCCAGACGGTCCTGACGCCCGAGGAGCAGGGCTCCCGCTTCGAAATCTACGGGCAGGGGACGGGGACGGCGGACCGGAGCTGGGCCCGGCTGGCGCAAGGTCGCATCACCGAAGGCCGCGCGCACCCGGAGAACGTGGCCCTGGAGTCGGGCCTGTTGCCGGCGTTCTCGCAACAGGGCTCCGTCAGCGCGCACTACGACATGATGGCGCGCGGCGGGCTGGAGTATGGCCCCTCGTTCCGAGGCATTGATGCGCTGCGGTTCGGTGGGGAGGGGTGCCTCGCTCACGTGCGTCTGCCCGATGCGCTCGTCCTCGGCCTGGGGGACTACTGGCTGCATCCGTTGCTGCTCGACGCGTGCTTCCAGACGGCGGCGGCGGCGTTCACGGACGGCGGCGCGCAGGTGGCGGGCGACGGGCAGGGGCGCATTCCGGTCGCCATCGAGCGGCTGCGCTGGTTCAAGCGACCCGGGAGCAGCATCTGGGTGCATGCCCGAACCGGGGCGCGCACCTCGCTCGCGGATGGACTGGTGAGCGCCGACCTCCGCATCCTGGACGAAGACGGCGCCGTCGTCGCCGAGGTGGAGGGCCTGCTGCTGAAGCAGGTCGACCGCCGCGCGTTCCAGGCCGCCTTCTCGGGCGCGATGCAGGAGCTCCTCTTCGAGCTGGCGTGGCGGGAGCAGTCCATGCCCACCGCGCGTGACCAGGTGGCTTCACAAGCCGGGGCCTGGCTGTTGCTGGTGGACTCGGACCGCGTCGCGGACGAAGTCAGGGCGTTGGCGCGGCAACGTGGCTGGACCTGCGTGGTGGCCACGCCCGGTGCGTCCTACGAGCGCATCGACGCGACCCACCATCAGCTCAACCCGCATGACGCGGCCGGCTTTGACCGGCTGCTCCAGGACGTCTCCGCCACGGGCTCGGCTCCGGCGGCGGTGGCCTACCTGTGGGGGCTCGGTGATGGTTCTCCCGAAGCCCTCTCCGGCGCGGTGACGTCGAGCACCGTGGGCGCGCTTCACCTCGTGAAAGCGATGGCGCGTGCCAACTGGGCGCAGCCGCCCGCTCTGTGGATGGTGACGGAGCGCGCGGTGGCCGCCACGCCCACGGACGCGGTGGAGGGCTTTGCGCAGGCCTCGCTCTGGGGCTTTGGCCGCGCGGTGGCCATCGAGCACACGGAGCTCGCGTGCCGCATGGTGGACCTGGAGCCGGGCTCCGAGTCGCTGGAGCGGCTGTTCCACCTCATGGCGCAGCCGCCGCAGGAGAACGTCATGGCTCTGCGCGGCGGCCGGCTCCTGGGCGCGCGCCTCGTGCGCCCTGGCAAGCCACCTGAGCGCGCTGCGCCCGTGCGAATCCGCCCGGATGGCGTCTACCTCGTCACGGGAGGCCTGGGGGCGCTGGGGCTCGCGACGGCGGAGTGGCTGGTGGGCGCGGGGGCGCGGCATCTGCTGCTGGTGGGACGGAGCGAGCCCTCGGACGCGGCGAACGCTCGGCTCGCGGCGCTGACCGCGCGGGGCGTCAACGTCACCGTCGCGCGCGCCGATGTCTCACGTCAGGAGGACGTGTTGCGACTGGTGGCGGGCGCGTCCGAGCGGGGCCAACCCCTGCGAGGCATCATCCACACGGCGGGCGTGCTGGAGGACGGCGTCATCCTGCACCAGGAGGCGGAGCGCTTCTCGCGCGTGTTCGCGCCCAAGGTGCAGGGCGCGTTGAACCTGCACCGCGCCACGGCCGGGATGCCGCTGGACCTCTTCGTCATGTACTCGTCCGCGGCCTCGCTGGTGGGCGTGGCGGGACAGTCCAACTACGTGGCGGCGAACAGTGTCCTCGATGCACTGGCGCACCACCGCTGCCGCCAGGGACTGCCAGCCCTCAGCGTCAACTGGGGAAGGTGGGCGGGCGCGGGCATGGCCGCCAGGAGCGCGGACCGGCCGGAGACGTCGGATGCCACCAGCCTCTCTCCCGAATTGGCGCTGCAGGTCTTCGAACAGCTCCTGGAGCAGGGGGCCGTGCAGGTGGGCGTGGTGCCCTTCAGCGTCTCCTCGCTGGAGGCGGGGCCTTCGCCCGGCCATGGCCCCTTGTTCTCCGAGCTGATGCTCCGTGAGCAGGCCCGGTCCGCCGGGGCATCGCGGATGCATGAGCTGATGGAAGAGCTGAAGCGGGCGGACGCAGAGCGCCGGCGCGCGTTGCTGACGCGTTACGTGCAGAGCCGACTGGGGCCCTTGCTGGGCTTCGCTCCGGACCACGAGGTCCTCCAGAAGAAGATCTCCTTGAACGAGATGGGGCTCGATTCGCTGCGCGCGGTCGAGCTGAAGAACCGCATCGGCCGCGAGCTGGGGGTGGACCTGCTCATGGCGCGGTTCATCGACGGCACGACGCTCGACGGGATTGTGGATGCGCTGAGCACCCAGCTCGAGCTCAAGGAGCTGCTCGCGCGTGCGCCCGCGGCGGAAGCCACGGCCGACATCGAGGAGTTGACGGTATGAACCTGGGGGAACTGCTCGCGGAGCTGAATCGGCGGGGCCTGGAAGTCCGGGTGGAAGGCGACGCGCTGAGGCTTCGTGGCCCGAAGGGCGCCGCCAGCCCGGAGCTTCGTCAGGCACTGGCGGAGCACAAGCCCGAGCTGCTCGAGCTCCTGCGTGCCCATGACGAGGGCCAGGAGGAGGCGCCCATCGTCCCGGTTCAACGCACCGGGCCCGCGCCGCTCTCCTATGGGCAGACGCGGCTGTGGTTCCTCGACCGCCTGGAGCCCGGGAGCACCGCCTACAACCTGATGTTGGCGCTGCAGGTCGACGGTCACCTCGACGTGGCCATCGTGAAGCGCTGCTTCACCGAGGTCATCCGTCGCCACGAGGTGCTGCGCACGCGTTATGCCGAGCACGCGGGCGTCCCGGTCCAGATTGTCGACCCGGAGCCCCGGTTCGACTTCCGCGTGCTCGACGAGCGCGAGGTGCTGGCCTCCGAGCCCGCGGGCGTGGAGGCCTTCCTCCAGCGTGAGGGCAAGCGGCCCTTCGACCTGGCCACGGGCCCCGTGATGCGAGTGCTCGTGATTGAGCGGGGCGTCCAGGGGCAGTACCTCCAGCTCTGCCTGCACCACATCGCGGCGGACGTGTGGGCGCAGGCCATCCTCGTCCGCGACATCGTGACGTTGTACGGCGCCTTCGCCAGCGGCCAGCCCTCACCGTTGCCGCCCCTGACGCTCCAGTACTCCGACTTCGCCGTCTGGCAGCGGGAGTACCTCCAGGGCGAGGTTCGCCAGAAGCTGGTGGACTACTGGCGCAAGAAGCTGGAGGGGGCGCCGCCGCTGCTCGAGCTGCCCACGGACCATCCGCGCCCCAAGGTGCAGTCGAACCGGGGCGGCGAGGTCCGCTTTGAAGTGGGGCCCTCGCTCACCGCCGCCCTGAAGGCGCGGAGCCACGTGGCCCGCACCACGCCCTTCGTGGGGATGCTGAGCGCGTTCTTCGTGCTCCTGCACCGCCTCACGGGGCGCGAGGACCTCGTCCTCGGCGCGAACTCCATCAACCGGACGCGCACGGAGCTGGAGCCGCTGGTGGGCTTCTTCGTGGACAACCTGGTGATGCGGGTGGACCTCGGCGGCGGCCCGGGGTTCGCCACGGTGCTGGAGCGCGTGCGTGAGACGGTGCTCGGGGCCTTCGCGCACCAGGACCTGCCCTTTGACCTGCTCGTGGAGGAGCTGAGGCCCGCGCGCAGCCTGGGCTTCAACCCGCTGTTCCAGGTGGTGTTCGCCTGGGTCCGCGCTTCCGGTGAGGCCCAGGACGAGACGGGCATCCGGATGCGGCCGCTCGAGTTCGAGGCGGAGGCGTCGCGCTTCGACCTCAACCTCTTCGTGGATGACCACGGCGACCGGCTGTCGGCGCGGATGGTGTTCAACCGCGACCTCTTCGAGCAGGGCACCGTCCAGCACTACGTGGACTGCTTCCAGGTGCTGCTCGAAGGGCTCGTGGCCGAGCCGCAGCGGCCGGTGGGCGAGCTGCCCGTGCTCCCCGCGGACGTCCGCGAGCGCGTGCTCCGGCAGTGGAACGACACAGGGACGCCGGAGGCGGAGGGCGCGTGCCTCCACGCGCTCATCGAAGCCCAGGCGCTGCGCGCGCCGGACGCGGTGGCCGTCGTCGTGGACGACTGGGAGCTGACCTACGGCGAGCTCGACCAGCTCAGCGACCGGGTCGCCGCGGCGCTCCAGGATTTGGACGTGGGGCCGGAGGTGGTGGTCGGCGTCCACCTGGACCGCTCGCCGGAGCTCATCGTGAGCCTGCTGGGGGTGATGAAGTCAGGGGGCGCGTTCCTCGCGCTCGACGCGGACGAGCCCGCGGACCGGCTCCGTCACATCGTCGCGGATGCCCGGCCCCGGGTGGTGATTTCCTCCGCGAAGCTGTCCGAGCGCCTGTGGGGCATGGGGGGCTTCGTCACGCTCCACGTGGACGAAGACTACCGGGACATGCCCGCCGCGCCGGGTCAGCAGCTCCGCCGCGACGTGCTCCCCGACCAGCTCGCCTACATCCTCTACACGTCGGGTTCGACGGGCCGGCCCAAGGGCACGGAGGTGACGCACCGGAGCATCGTCAACTACCTGCGCTGGAGCGTGGACGCCTACCGGCTCCGCGAAGGGACGGGGAGCCCGGTGATTGGCTCCGTCAGCTTCGACGGCACGCTGACGAGCCTCTTCGCGCCGCTGCTCGCGGGCCGCGCGCTGTTCCTCGTGCCGCGCGGTCACGAAATCGACCTGCTGACGTCCCGGGACTACCCCGAGCAGGGCTTCAGCTTCATCAAGATGACGCCGTCGCACCTGCGGGCCTTCAACGGCCTGGGGCGCACGCGCGAGGTGCTCGGCCGCACCCAGGCGGTGGTGCTGGGCGGGGAAGGGCTGCACGGCGTGGACCTGGCCGCGTGGCGCGAGCAGGGCCTCCCCACGCGCGTCATCAACGAGTACGGCCCCACCGAGGCCGCGGTGGCGTGCTGCTTCGAGACGCTGCTGCCGGAGGGCGCGCCGCCGCCGGAGCGGGTGCCCATTGGCCGGCCCATTCCGCACATGCGGTTGTACATCCTGGACCGGTACCTCCAGCCGGTGCCCGTCGGCGTCCCCGGCGAGCTGTACATCGGCGGCGTCGGACTGGCCCGAGGCTACCTGCGCCGGCCGGACCTGACGGCGGAGCGCTTCGTCCCCAACCCCTTCGACAGCGGCGCCGGGGGCTCGCGGCTCTATCGCACGGGGGACCACGCCCGGTACCTCTCCGACGGACGCATCGAATACCTGGGCCGCCAGGACGACCAGCTCAAGATTCGAGGTCACCGCGTCGAGTCGGGAGAGGTGGAGGCCGCGCTGGGTCGTCATCCCGACGTCGTCCAGGCCGCGGTGCTCCTGCAGCGTCCGCCAGGCGGGGCGCCGCGCCTGGTGGCCTATGTGCAGCCCCAGTCGATGGAGAACGAGGACTTGCGGGCCGAGCTGCGCAAGTCCCTGCGTGAGGTGCTGCCCGAATACATGATGCCGGAGGTCATCGCCGTCCTCCCCGAGCTGCCGCTGACGCCCAGCGGGAAGATTGACCGCAAGGCGCTGCCGCCCGTGGTGTCGGAGGCCCCCGTGGCCAGCGCGCTGGCCCGCACGGAGGCGCGGACCGAGACGGAACGGCAGCTCCAGGCGCTGTTCGGCGAGCTGCTGGGGCTGCGCACCGTGGCGCCCACCGACAGCTTCTTCGAGCTGGGAGGCCACTCGCTCCTCGCCGTCACGCTCATCTCGCGCATCTCCGCGAAGCTGGGCATCGAGGTGCCCCTCAACGAGGTGTTCGACCGGCCCACCGTGGAGGCCCTGGCGCACTGGGTGGACGAACACGCCAGCAAGGTCACCGCGCTGATTCGCCAGCTGCCCGCCTGTGTGATGGCGCTGAAGCCCCTGGGGCACAAGCCGCCGTTGTTCCTCGCCCCGCCGTCCGCTGGCAGCCCGGCCGTCTACGTCACCCTGGCTCGCCACCTGGACGCGGAGCAGCCCGTGTTCGGCTTCCAGATGCCTGGCGTCATGGACGACCAGCTGCCACCGGAGACCATCGAGGACACGGCCGCGCTGTATGTGGCGGCCCTGCGGCAGGTCCAACCGCGTGGGCCGTACCGCATCGCGGGCTGGTCCTACGGGGGGCTCGTCGTCTGTGAGATGGCGCGGCAGCTCGAAGCGTTTGGGGAACAGGTGGCGCTGCTCGGCTTGATTGACGGCGCGGCGCTGGACCGGCTGGCCGCGCACGACGGTACCCCGCATGAGCTCCCCGCGGGCTCCCAGCTCATCAAGGTGCTGGGGGAGGCCCAGATGCCGCGGGACTACGCCAGCCTGAGATTGATAGGCGAATGGATGGGCATCAGCCTCCCCGAGGCCTGGGCAGACCTGCTTCGTCGGGATACAGATGGGCAGTATTCATACCTGTGGCGTTTCTTGCGAGACAGCACGCTGACGGCCCGGAATTTCCTGGCAACACGCCGCTCCGAGCAACTCTATACGTTCTCTTCGTACGGTGGCTCCGCCACACTCTTCAGGACGGGTCCGGTGACCATTGGCGGCGACCCGCTCGTCGACAGTGTGCGCAGGTTCGCGCTTGCGGGGACGGAAGTGATACCGGTTCCAGGCAATCACATGACGCTCATCATGGATGAGCGGAACGTGGTCGTGCTTGCAAATGAAATACAGAAATGTCTGGATAGGGTTTTGACGCTCCCGCCAATCGCAGAAGTGTCTCGGGCGGAGATGCCAGCAACGGGGCTGGCTGCGCAGCTCCCCATGGAGGTCATGTGATGCCGCACCGAGTCCTTGCAATGGATGGTACGTCTATTTCCGGTGGTGAGGGGTATGTCACCGCGGGCTTGCTCAAGTCGTTGAAGGAGACGCTGACCAGCCGCGGAGGCGGGCAGAGCCTGCTGAACGACGTGGAGCTGTTCTCCGGCACGTCCGCGGGGTCCTTCAACGCCGCGTTCTTCGCCACCTACGAGAACCCCGATGACGCCTTCCCCAAGATCCTCGATTTCTGGGGTGAGGTCGTCCAGATGAACCGCAAGGCGGTGTCGCTGGGGCGGACCGCCATGGCGCTGACGGGCAACGCCGCGCTGCTCGACTCCAGCTACATGCGCGACTTCTTCTGCAGCTACTTCGGCGCCACGCTGCGCCTGGGAGACCTGAAGCGGAAGGTGGCGCTGCCGTCCTTCCAGCTCGACGGCCACCGCAAGTCGCTGCGGACGTGGAAGGCCAAGGTCTTCCACAACACCGGTCCGGACAACGACACCGACCACAACGAGCTGGTGGTGGACGTGCTGATGCGCAGCGGTTCGCCTCCGCTCTCCTATCCCGTCTACCAGGGCATCCGGGAGCAGGGCAGCGGCTACGTTGACGGCGGCATCTTCGCCAACAACCCGTCGCTGGTGGCGCTGGCGCAGATCATCAACAACATCACCCGCAAGAGCCGCGCGGAGAAGGTGGAGACGCTGGAGACGGAGCCGCCCGACCTGACGAACATCCTGCTGATGTCGGTGGGCAACGGCTGCATGTCCTCGTACCTCACGCCGCACTTCTGTCAGGGCGTGGCCAACTGGGGCTTCTCCAAGTGGCTGCTGGACTTCCACGACCCCATGGTGCTCGTGAAGATGATGCTGGAGGCCGGCTCGGACGCGGCGGACTACCAGTGCCGCATGATTCTGCGGAAGAAGTACTTCCGGCTGAATCCGGTGGTGGACCAGACGCTCTCCGCGGCGAACCTCAAGCAGGTGGAGTCCACCGTCCAGAGCCTGCTGAGCACCCAGTCCACCGTCTCGCAGCTCAACCGTGCGCAGACGTGGATCGGGAAGTCGGGCTGGGTGTCGGACGCGGCGAAGGCGGCCTAGCGCGAGAGGTGGATTGAGATGGCCAGGATCATTCTTGTCTCCGGTACCGGCGGCTCCGGGAAGACCACGGTGGCGGCGGCGACGGCGCTCGCGGCTTCCCGCCGGGGGCTCCGGACCCTCGTGCTTTCGTTCGACCAGTCCTGCGGCCTCAGCGCCGCCATGGGCGTCGAGCGTCCGCTCTTCTCAGGGCCCCGGGGCGTGCCCGTGGGCGTCAACGACCACCTGTCCTTCCACGAGGTGGACGTTGGAGAAGAGCTCCGCCGGGGATGGAACGAGGGCCAGGGCGGACTGGCCGCGCTCGTGGATGGCGGGCTGGAGCGCGTGAACGCGGGGGAGGTGGCGATGACGGCCGAGGCGGCCCACGTCGTCATGCTCCTCCGGCTGGGCGAGTCCCTCCGCGAGCAGCAGCACGACCTCGTCATCGTGGATTGCCCGTCCACCAGCGCGGCCCTCCAGTTGCTCAACACCGTGCCGGCGATGAGCTGGTACGCGCGCAAGCAGCAGGCGCCCGCGCAGCCGGGGCGCAGGGCACGCCTGCTGGCGGCGAGCCTCCACGGCGCGGACGCGAGCCTGGAGGTTCGCGACCGGCTGAACGCCGTGGACGCGCTGCTGCACGACCCGGAGGTGACGACCCTCCGGCTGGTGACCACCGCGGACACGGTGTCCGGGCAACAGACGCAGCGGGCGTACACGTACTTCAGCCTGCTCGGCCTGGCGGTGGACTGCGTCGTCATCAACCGGCTCGCACCGGAAGCCGCCGACGCCGGCTCCGACCGGGTGAAGGCGCAGCAGGCACAACTGGAGAAGCTCCAGGGCGCCTTTTCGTCGCTGCTGATGCTGAAGGTCCCGCACCAGGCCACGGAGGTGGTGGGGGAGAAGCCGCTGGAGGTCTTCGCGGAGCAGCTCTACCAGGGAGAGGACCCCGTCCGTCTCACGGCCCCGACGCCTGCCCTGGGCATCCGCAAGGACGCGGTGGATGCGTATTCGTTGGAGGTGCGGCTCCCCTTCGTGGCGAAGAGCGATGTCGAGCTCTCCCGCCGCGGCGCGGAGTTCGTCATCCAGGTCGGGGCCGTCCGGCGCAACGTCGTGTTGCCTCGGATGAGTGCACTCCTCCCGACGTCGGGCGCCCGCATGGAGGGTGACCGGCTCATCGTGAGTTTCCAAAAAGAAAGAGGTGTTTGATGTCCACGCAAGACGATCGTTATCCGCAGGGTTCCTTTGGCGCTTCGCCGGAGTACGGCGCTCGGTTCGCCGAGCTCACCAACGCCCTGATTCCGGGCGGGCGAGGCCTGGTGCAGCAGCTCTTCCGCGCGAAGCAGGAGGCGCTCAAGGGCGTCGCGCACATCCTCGAAGCGCAGATTCATGAGCTGCAGCACATCGACGCCGCCATCGAGGACCGGGCGAAGCAGGCGCACACGGCTCCGGCGGCGGGCCAGCCGCACCGGTCCGGGGTGTCGTTTGGCGACGTGCTCCAGAAGGCGGGGGACCTGATCCTCGCGAAGCGGCCGAAGGGGGCGCCGGCTTCCGAGGCGTGCGCGCGGCCCAGTGACCGCCGTGCACCTCCGGCGAGCGTCACGAGCGAGGCTGCGACGGGCACCGCGTCCAGCCCCGCGCCGGAACCGCTGGAGAAGATTTCCATCAGCTAGTCGCAGCGAAAGGGGTGGGCAGTGTCGGATGAATCCATTCGAGTGAGGATGTCCAACGAGGAGAATGCTCTCTCGATGGAGTCGATGACGCCCTTGCAACGGGCGGCATTGGCCATCAAGACCCTCCGGGCGCGCGTGGATGGATTGGAGCGCGCGCGCTCGGAGCCCATCGCCGTCATCGGCATGGGGTGCAGGTTCCCCGGTGGCGCGAACGACCCGCGCGCCTACTGGGAGCTGCTGCGCGGCGGCGTCGACGCAGTGAGCACCGTCCCGCCGGACCGCTGGGACGTGGACGCGTACTACGCGGCGGACCCGGATGCGGGCTGGAAGATGGTGGTCCGCGAGGGAGGGTTCCTCAACCAGCCCATCGCCGGCTTCGACAGCGAGTTCTTCGGCCTGTCGCCGCGCGAGGCGAACTACGTCGACCCGCAGCAGCGCTTGATGCTGGAGGTGTCGTGGGAGGCCCTGGAGGACGCCGGCATCGCCCCGGGCTCGCTGGTGGGCAGCGACACGGGCGTCTATGTCGGCTTCCTGAGCAGTGACTACGGGCGCGTTCCCTTCAACGCGGTGCAGACGCGGGACCTGCCGTACATGGGGACCGGGAACGAGCTGAGCTTCTCCGCGGGTCGTGTGTCCTACGTGCTGGGCCTCCAGGGCCCGTCCATGGTGATCGCGACCGCGTGCTCGTCGGCGCTCGTCTCCGCCCACCTGGCCTGCCAGGCGCTGCGGCAGGGGGAGTGCTCGCTGGCGCTCGCGGGCGGAGTGAATGTGATTCTCCGGCCGGACAACAACATCGTCCTGTCGAAGATGCGGGCGCTGGCGCCGGATGGGCGCTCGAAGACGTTTGATGCGTCCGCCAATGGCTACGGACGCGGCGAGGGCTGCGGCGTCCTGGTGCTCAAGCGGCTCTCGGATGCGCAGCGGGACAAGGACCGCATCCTCGCCGTCATCCGTGGCTCCGCGGTGAATCATGACGGGCTCAGCGGCGGCCTGACGGTCCCCAACGGGCCCGCGCAGGAGAAGCTGCTGCGCAAGGCGCTGGAGTCCGCGAGCCTGGCCCCAGCGGACGTGAACTACATCGAGGCCCATGGCACGGGGACGCCGCTGGGTGACCCGATTGAGCTGCGGGCGCTGGACGCGGTGCTCCGGCACGGGCGCGGCGCGGACGCACCGTTGCTCGTCGGCTCCGCGAAGACGAACCTCGGGCACCTGGAGTCCGCCGCCGGCGCCGCGGGGATGATCAAGGTCGTGCTGTCGCTGGGGCAGGACGAGATTCCCCCGCACCTGCACTTCCGCACGCCCAACCCGGCCGTGGACTGGCAGCAGTTGCAGATCGCCATCCCCACGCAGGTGACGCCGTGGCCCAAGGGCGACAAGCCCCGCGTGGCCGGGGTCAGCGGCTTCGGGCTCAGCGGCGTCAACGCGCATGTCCTCATCGAAGAAGCTCCGCAAGCGCCCGCGCGGACGCCGGAGGCGACGCCGCGGCCGATGCACGTCCTGACGCTGTCCGCGCGCAACCCCCAGGCGCTGAACGAGCTGGCGCGGCGCCATGCGCAGGCGCTCGGCGGCCCGGGGCTCGCGTCACAGTCACTGGAGGACATCTGCTTCACCGCGAACACGGGGCGGGACGCGTTCCGGCACCGGCTCGCGGTGCTGGGGAGCTCACAGGAGGCCATGCAGGCGCAGTTGACGTCCTTCCTGGCCGGGCAGGCGTCATCGTCGGTGCTGCGCGGGAAGGCGGATGGGGAGCCTCGGCTGGCCTTCCTGTTCACCGGGCAGGGCGCGCAGTGGCTGGGCATGGGAGAGGAGCTCTTCCGCACCGAGCCCACCTTCCGCGAGGCGCTCCTGCGCTGTGACACCGTGCTGAAGCCGTTGATGGGGCAGTCGCTCATCGACCTGCTGCATCCCTCCGAGCGCGACGCGCAGGCGCGAGCCCGGCTGGACGAGACGGGCTTCACCCAGCCCGCGCTGTTCGCGCTGGAGTACGCCCTGGCGCAGGTGTGGATGCAGTGGGGCCTTCGCCCGGACTTCGTGATGGGGCACTCCGTGGGTGAGTTCGTGGCGGCCTGCGTGGCCGGCGTCTTCACCCTGGAAGAAGGACTGGAACTCATCGCCACGCGCGCCCGGCTGATGCAGTCCCTGCCCGCGGGCGGGGCGATGGCCGCCGTGTCCGCGGAGGCCGCGGAGGTGGAGGCGCTGCTCTCCCGGTATGACGGGCAGGTGTCCATCGCGGCGCTCAACGGTCCTCGCAACGTGGTGATTTCGGGGCGCGAGGCCGCCGTCAACGACTGCGTGGCCGAGCTGACGCGGAAGGGCAAGCGCGGCACGATGCTGCGCGTCTCGCACGCGTTCCACTCCGCGTTGATGGACCCCATCCTCGACGCGTTCTCCGTGGCGGTGGCGAAGGTGAAGCTCCAGCCTCCCGTCATCCCGCTGATTTCGAACCTGAGCGGGCGCGAGGCGGGGAAGGAACTCCTGACGCCCCGGTACTGGGTGCGGCATCTTCGTGAGCCGGTGATGTTCGCCCGGGGCATGCAGACGCTGGAGCAGGCTGGCGTGAAGGCCTTCCTGGAGGTCGGCCCGAAGCCCACCCTGGTGACCATGGGCCAGTCCTGCATCACGAAGGAGGACACGCTCTGGGTGGGCAGCCTGCGGCCGGAGCGCTCGGACTGGCAGCAGATGTTGGAGGGGCTCGCGGCCCTTTACGTCGCGGGCGTGCCGGTGGACTGGCGGGGGGTGGACCAGGGCCGCGAGCGCCACAAGGTCGCGCTGCCCGTCTATCCCTTCCAGCGGCGCAATCACTGGATGGACCTCAACGGGTCCACCTGGGACATCGCGGGCGGGAGCGCCGCGCCGGAGGCGGGGGCCACTCCAGGGCATCCTCTCCTGGGCCATCCGCATGCGTCGCCTTCACAGGTGCGGCAGTTCGAGTCGTCCGTGGGGGCCGCGAAGCCCGCCTTCCTCAAGGACCATGGCGTCTACGGACAGATTCTGATGCCGGGCGCGGCCTACGTGGAGATGGGGCTCGCCGCGGGAGCTTCGCTCTTCGGTTCGGCGGGCGGGACGGTGGATGAAATCACCTTCTCGCAGGCCCTCTTCCTTCCGGAGGAAGGGGCGCGCCGCGTGCACCTGCTCTACTCGCCGGAAGGCGAGCGCGCCGGGCGCTTCGAAATCCACAGCCAGGAGGAGCGCACGGGAGAGGGTGAGCCCGCGTGGATCCTCCATGCGCACGGAAGGCTCTCCGCGACGACGGCCGCCCAAGTGGAGCGCGTGGACGTGGAGCGTCTACGTGCCTCACTGACTCGCGAGGTGCCGGTGGAGGGCTACTACGCGAAGCTGGGGCAGGCGGGGCTCGCGTATGGCCCCAGCTTCCGAGGCATCCAGGCGCTCTGGCGGGGTGACAACGCGGTGCTGGGGCGCCTGGCCCTGTCAGGCAGCGCGGCGGCGGACGCGGGGCAGTACCAGCTTCAGCCCGCGCTCCTGGATGCGTGCTTTCAGATGGTGGGCGCGGTGCTCGACGAGGAGGGGGATGCCGCCTACCTCCCCGTGGGTGTCGGCAAGGTGCAGGTGCAGCGCGGCGGGCTGGGCGAGGTGTGGGCCCATGCGACGCTGGCGCGGAGCGATGACCCGAAGGGCCCTGGCTACGTGTGCGACCTCCAGTTGCTCACGGCGGATGGGGAGCGCGTGGCCACGGTGGAGAAGCTGCTGCTCCGGCGCATCACCCGGGAGGGGCTCCTGGGCGCGAAGAGCAAGCGCTACCAGAGCTGGCTGTACGAGCTGGAGTGGCAGCCTCGCCCGCTGGAGGCTCCAGCGGCGGAGGCGGCGCACGCTGCTGGGACACAGTGCCTCATCCTCGCTGACGCGGCGGGGCTGGGCGCGCGCCTGGCCGAGCGTCTGACGAAGCAGGGCTGGCAAGTGGTGACGGTGGCTGCCGGAGCGCGAGCCACGGTCGATGGTCGCGATTCGGCGCTCGCGCTCCTGGGCCCGTTGCGCCCGGAGGCGCTGCAAGGGCCGCTGCATGTGCTCGACTTGTGGAGCCTCGACGGTGGTGGAGACGACGTCCCCGCGCAGGCCCTTGGACACGGTGCGCGTGTGCTCGCGCTCGCCCAGGCGCTCGTCGAGGCCAAGGGAAAGAGCACCTCGCTCTGGCTGGTGACCCGCGGTGCGCAGGCGACCTCCGAGAAGGAGCGCATCACTGACCTTGCGAGTTCGGTCCTCTGGGGCCTGGGCAAGTCCATCACCCGCGAGCATCCGGACCTCCATTGCCGGCGCGTGGACCTGGACGCCAGCGCGTCCGAACACGAAGTCGCCCAGCTTCAGGCCGAGCTGCTCGGTGCGAGCGCAGAGGACGAGCTCGCGTTTCGCGGAGCGACGCGCCGAGTGCCTCGGCTGGTGCGCAGCCGGAAGCTCCGTGGGGCGAACGGCGACGCCGCGCTGAAGCCGGACGCGAGCTATCTCGTCACGGGCGGCCTTGGCGGGCTGGGGCTCATCGTCGCGGAGCGGCTGGCGGAGCGTGGCGCCCGTCACCTGGTCCTGATGGGCCGGCGTGAGCCGGGGCCCGAGGCGCGAACTCGACTGGCGGCGCTGGAGCAACGCGGCGTCACCATCCACTGCGTGCAGGGCGACGTGGCCGTGGCCGCCGACGTGGAGCGCGTCCTCACCGGGCTCTCAGGGAGTGTGCCGCCCCTGCGTGGTGTCATCCACTCCGCGGGTGTCATCGATGATGGCCTCTTCGTGCAGATGACGCCGGCGCGGCTGGCCAAGGCCTTCGCGCCCAAGGTCTCCGGTGGGTGGAACCTCCACCGCGCGTTGCGAGGCACGGCGTTGGACTTCTTCGTCGTGTTCTCCTCGGCGGCGTCGCTCATCGGCTCGGCGGGACAGGCCAACTACGTGGCCGCGAATGCGTTCCTGGATGCGCTGGCCCGCTCCCGCCAGGCCGAGGGGCTGCCCGCCCTGAGCCTCAACTGGGGCGCGTGGGCCGAGGTGGGCGCGGCGGCGGAGGAGCAGATTCGCCGCCGCATGGAGCAGCTCGGCTTCGGCGTGATTCCTCCGGAAGACGGGCTCCAGGTGTTCGAGCAGTCCCTGGGGCTGAGCGGTCAGCTCGGTGTCCTGCCCGTGGACTGGGCGGTGCTCGGGCGGCGCGGACGTGCGCCGCTGTTCGAGGCCTTCATCGAGAAGGCCAGCCCCGCGGCGACCGAGGGGATTCGCCAGCGCCTGGAGCGGCTCGAGCTCAAGGAGCGGCGCGGCGCCTTGCGTGCGCACGTGGGTGAGCTGGTCAACGGCGTGCTGGGGCGTCCCACGACGGAGCCGCTGGACCCGAACCAGGGCTTCTTCGAGTTCGGCATGGACTCGCTGATGTCCGTGGAGCTGCGCAACGTCCTGCAGCGGAGCCTGGGCACCTCGCTGCCCGCGACGGTGGCCTTCGACAACCCCACCGTCAACGGGCTGGTGGACTACCTGGCGGCCGAGGTCCTGGGCCTGAAGGAAGAAGCGGCCGCGCCCGTGGAGGAGGCCCCCGAGGACGCGGAGCTGGAGGCCCTCCTGGCGGACGTGGACAGCCTGGACGATGACGCCGTCCAGGCCATGCTGCGTCGGGGCCGCTGAGCGGCTACGGCTGCCGGGGCCTCGCGTCGTAGACGAGGTCGGCGATGGCGGAGATCGTCTGGAGGTTTTCGACCTTCAGCGACTCCGAGGGAATGGTGATGCCGTACTTCTTCTGGACGAAGCCCATCATCCGGGCGGTCTCCAGCGAGTTCAGCACGCCGAGCTCCAGCAGGGGCGTGGAGGAGTCGAGGTCCTCCGCGTCCCCGTCCAGGAGTTCCTCCGCGACATAGCGGGTCAGGTCATCGAGCAGGTCGTCTCTGTTCATGGCGCTGGGGTTGCTCCGACTGCGAGTTCGGCATGGACGGCCTGAACCACCTGGGCCGTCAGCTCGTTGAGAAAGAAGTGGCCGCCTGGAAACATCTTCATCGAGAAGGCCTTCTGGGTCTGCAGTCGCCACGCGTCGAGCGCGGCTTCCGAGACGCGAGGGTCGCGCGTGCCACCGAAGGCACACAGCCGCACCGGAAGCGGAGGCTCCTCCTGGTAGGAGTAGCCCTCTGAAATCTTCAGGTCGGCGCGCAGGATGGGGAGGATGAGGTCCAGAACCTCCGGCTGCGCCAGGACCTGCCGCGGAATGCCGTCGTAGCGGGCGGACAGCTCGCGGATGAAGTCGTCTCGCCGCAGCCCGCTCAGTGGCGGAAGTCCGCTGCGTCGGGAGGGTGCCTCCGAGCCGGAGACGAGCAGCGTGCCAGGCAGCGGCAGTCCGCGGCGGCGGAGCTCGCGCGTCAGCTCGAAGGCGATGAGCGCGCCCAGGCTGTGGCCGAAGAAGGCAAAGGGGCTGTCGAAGAGCGGCGACAGCTCCCGCACGAGCGCGTCCAGGAGCCGCGGGAGCTCTTCGATGGACGGCTCATGCAGTCGGCTCTCCCGGCCGGGCGGCTGCACGGCGCACACCTCGAGGTCCGCCTCCGGGAGCAGGTCCGACCAACGGAAGTAGGGGAGACTGCCCGCGCCCGCATAGGGGAAGCAGAACAGCCGGAGACGAGGCGAGGTCTGGGGCTTGCGGCGGACGAGCCAGGGAGACTCGGCCACCGCGATGCTGGATTCAGGATTCATTGACGATGGAGGGGGCAACGGACAGAGGACCTATTTCCGGCAGCTGGCGCGGACTCCGCGGGCCGTCGCCGCGAGGGTCTCGATTCCCAGCGCGAGCCAGTCCGCGCCGTCGCGTGAGAACCGCTCGGCCAGCTCGGCGTCCACGACGGGGCCCCGTCGTGAGCCTGGGCGAAGCTGCTGGAGGAAGTTCTCCCGGGCGGTGACGGAGTTCCGCGCGGTGCGCTCCGCGAGCTTGCGCCCGCTGGCGAACACCTCCGACAGGTTGGGGTCGCGCAGGTTGGACGGCGAGCCCTCGGTCGACTCGCGGCAGCGCCGCGCGAAGTCCGCCGCCGTGTGCTTGGAGGGCGAGGCCAGCAGCACGCGCTCCAGCACAGAGGCCTCCGGCCCGGGCGCGTCGAAGTTCGCCGTATCCCCCTCCGCCTCGCAGGCACCCATGACCTCCAGGGCCACTTCGGGCGCCAGCGCTTGTGGGCAGCCCCCGAGCTGTCGCAGCTCCCGCCGGCAGGCCTCCACGTCCACGGGCGGAAGCGGCAGGGCGGCGATGAGGGAGAACAGCGAGTGCAGCACGGGGAGCTTCGCCGTCTCCGAGCCCGGCAGCGCCTTCAGGACGCGCTGCACGGAGTCCCAGGGCCGGGGGCTCCCGGGCGGGTAGAGCTTGAGGGAGCCCTGCTGGAGGAAGCTCAGCCAGCCCTCCGCGAAGGACTGGGCGCGCTTGCGGCTCTCCGGCGAGGCGATGCGAGAGGCCTCGTCATACACCGCGAGGAAGTACTCGAGGCAGATGGCCTTGCGCAGCCGGATGATGCGCTCTCCCGCTGCGGTGGCAAGCGACGCGGGCGGCGTCGAGGACAACCCCAGCAGCTCGAGCTCCTCCGCGCTCAACCACAGGCGCCCCCGGTCGAGGTCCGCCTGGAGGTCCACCCCATCGTCGAACATCTGGAGTCCCACGGCGGAGAGCTTCGCGATGCGCCGCACCGTGGCCTCGTCCACGTCCGCGAGCTGGAGGCGCTGCGCCATGTAGGCGCCCGGCACGGCCTTCAGGTACCAGAGGGAGAACAGCTCGCGCGAGGTGAGCGGGCGGCCCTGCGCCAGCGCGTCCCGCTCCGCGGCGAAGGCGCGAAGCTGCTCCACGAGCCTCCGCTGGCCGTCCATGAGAGGGGGCGCGGCGGCCATGAACTCGCACAGCGCCACGATGGCGTCCAGGTCCTCGGTGAGGACGGTGGCGTCGTCGAGGACCGCGTACCCGCTGGCGCGGACGGCCTCCTCGATGCGGCGGACGCCGAACCCGTAGTACGTCCAGAGGCGGGCTTCGGACTCCGTGGCGGCAATCTGTGGCAGGTAGCCCAGCACATCCGCTTCGAGGAGCCAGCGCCGCATCGCGGCGAGCGAGAGGTCGCTCAGTGGGTTGCCCTGCAGGTCGACAGCGCTTTTCATGTCACGGCTCCTCGGGAGATTCCGGAGGGTGCCAGGATAGTGGGAGGGGCTGCGTGCTCCAGAATGCCTTACATCGGTTCCGCGAGGCACACTGCGCAGGTTGGAAAGCGGGTCACCGCGCAACGCGAACAGAAACGTGGTGAAGCGGTCCAGGTGGACGCCCACGGGGCTGTGCTCGTAGGTCCCATGGAACAGCGTGGTGATGCCGCCCGTCACGGGCATGCCCACGCGCTGCCACAGGCTCGAGAAGATGGTCCGGCGGTGGCACGGGCTCGAGCGCGCAGGCGCTGCCCCTCCGGGCCCAGATGACGCGCAGGACCTGCTGTGCGCCCTTGCGTGGCCGGCGCCAGCGTCACCAGCGAATGGATTAGCAGCCGGTCGCGACCGCGCGGTCGTCATGAGAGGGGCTACAAGAAGGATTTGGAGAGCAGCGTCTCAGCGGCCTGTTCACACGGCAAGAGACCGGAGCAACCCGATGGTAAGCGCCCCAGCCTACGACCACCGCCTGCTGCTCAGCCGTGGCCGCACCTTCCATTTCGCCGCGGCGCCTCCGCCCGACCTGCGCCTGCGGGTCGCCGAGCGAGATCCGCGCGTCGCCGTGAATGCCGTCCTGGCCAATGCGATGGAAGGCGATTTCGGTCACTTCGCTCGGCTCGTGCAAGAGTGGCGCCCTCTGGTGCGTACTGCCGCGTGATCATGACGACGACGCCTTCGAAGCGCTGGTCATGCAGCGCTACCTGGACCTCTGTGAAAAGGTCGCCGAGCCGGGGCGCGCCAGCGTCTGGGAAGGCGAGCCGCTGTCGCTCACCAGAATCGCCGAGAAGGCCCGCGCCCGCATCGAAGGCGGTGAGGACACCGAGGAGGTCGCGATCGCCCGTGCCTGGCTCGAAGCCGCCACCGGCGAGGCTCTGTCCCACTGGTATCGAGAGCACCTGTTGACCAACCTGAGCGCTGGCGCGTCGCTGGATACCCTGATCGCCTCCGGTGCGTTGCAGCGCTTCGAGCCCGCCAGCCGTTACTTCTTCGGCCACAAGATTCCTGATTGAAGATGGCTGCGTCCTTGTTTGTGTCGAGGCGGCCGGGATGGCCAGACGATTCGCGAGGCGCGGTAGTCCATGGGCGGGGTGGGCGCAAGAGTTCAGAATGCTTGGTGCCAGACGGGCCAATGGCTATACTCGCGGTTCCCATCAACACGCCAAGCAAGCACCCATGACGACCCAGAAATTCCATGTTGCGCAGCTGGCGATTTCGCTGGCACGCGAACCCCTTGACCACCCCCTGATGCAAGACTTTGTCGCGCAGCTCCGGCCGGTGAATGAGCTGGCGGACCGCTCACCTGGATTTGTCTGGAGGCTGCAGACGGGCGACGGCGATGCCACGGGAGTCCGTGGGTTCGACAACCCGCTGATCCTGCTGAACATGTCGACGTGGGAGTCGGTCGAGTCGCTCTTCGACTTCGTCTACAAGAGCGAGCATGTGGTGCCCTTCCGCAGCCGCCGGAAGTGGTTCCTTCCCGTCGAGGGACCGCCGTATGTGCTCTGGTGGGTGCCCGTCGGCCATATTCCCACGGTCGCGGAGGCCAAGGAGCGGCTCGAACTGCTCGCGAGCGAGGGCCCTTCGTCCCGTGCGTTCGACTTCAGGCGCCGCTTTCCGCCCCCGGGTGAAGCGCATGCGCCGGTGGAGCCCCAAGGCAAGCGCGCGTCAGGTCAGGTCTGACGCCAGGCCACCCTCCAGCGGAGCCCATGAACCATGACTGGCATCGTCGAACTCAGTCGAACGGAAGTCATTGAATTCCACCGTGTCCTCGAAGCGTGGCTTCGGGGGACGGGCCCCGCCGCCGCGTCTGGAACGGACCGGATGGCGAACGCCTTCGCGCCGGACTGCACGCTGTATGCTCCAAGCGGCATGGCCGAAAAGAAGCCGGTGTTGCTGGAGCGACTCTCCAAGGCCCTCGGCGCGCAGCCGGACATGAAGATCACCATTGATGATTTCGCTCCGGTGTGGGCCCGGGATGAGGTCGCCCTGGTGCGGTACGTGGAGTGGCGCGAGGCGGGCGGGCAGAAGACGGGCAGGTACGCCACGGTGCTGTTCCAGGCGGACCCGGCCGCGCCCGGTGGTGTGGTGTGGCTGCACATCCATGAAACCTGGATGGCGAACCACGGCCCCAGGTAGCGAGCGCGGCACGCCCCCCTGAGAGGAATCACACGTGAGACTGAGCACGCTCGCCGACTTCGACCTGCACTACACCTGGATGGAGTACCTGGACTTCGGCAGTGGAGGCCAGTACCTCGCCATCGTCGACGGGGCCCTCACCGGCGAGCGGCTCGCGGGCCCGGTGCGCTTCTTGAACACGCCGGTGAAGCGGCCTGACAACGTGAACCTGCCCGCGCTGCGAGGCGTGCTCACCACCCCGTCGGGGGGCAAAGTCTACCTGGAGCTGAATGGCGTCTCGCTGCTCCGAGCCCGCGACCAGGCTCGCGTCTGCACCGCGTCCGTGATGTTCCGCAGCAACAGCGCGGAGCATGCCTGGCTGAACGACGCCTTCGGCCTCCTGGAGGGTGTCCTGGATGCCTCCAACCGGGCGCGCGGACGGATCCACCTGTGTGAGAACACCATCGGCCTGGATGAGCCCGGGGGGCCGGCCCGCTGACGGGCGCGCCGAGGCTCACGCCGTCCGGTGCTGGCGTCCCGGCCGGAGCTCCGCGTCGAGCTCGGTGCCCAGCCGCCGCACCAGGCTCGGGAGGCGCTCGATGTCGGCCACCGTGGTGTTGTTGTTAACGATGCAGACGCGCAGCGCGGCCTGGCCCTCCACGTCCGTATGTGAGGGATAGGCTGCCCCGCCGCGCTGCAGCCGCTTGAGCAGCGCCTTGTTCAGGGTGTTGAGGTAGTCGCGGTGCGCCTCCGCCTGGGGCTCGAGGTCCGCCGGGATGAAGCGGAACGTGGTGATGCTCAAGCCGTGGGTCAGCGGCTCCAGCTCGGGCTCGGCCTCGACACAGGCGTAGAGCCGGCGCGCGAGCCGGATGTCGTCGCCAATCATCCGCGCGTAGCCCGCCCGTCCCTCGTGTTGCAGGCACAAGCGCACCTTGAGGGCGCGCAGGCTGCGGGTGGTCTGCGGCCCCAGGTCCCGGAGCTGGAGCGTCTCCGGGCCTCCCAGCAGGAGCTGCTCGTCGCTGTCCGCGTAGTAGGAGGCGCCCTGGTGGAAGGTGTCATACAGCACGCGCCGGTCTCGCGTGAGCAGGCACCCGACATCCGCGGGCAGGTACATCCACTTGTGCGGGTCGACGACCAGCGAGTCCGCGAGCCGGAGGGCCTGCAGCTCCAGGGGCGCGTCGGGTGACAGCACGGCCAGCGCTCCGTACGCGCCGTCCACGTGGAACCACAGCCCCGCCTCCTGGCAGAGGGCGGCGATGTCGGGCAGCGGATCCACCGCGCCCGTGCCCGTGGTCCCCGCGGTCGCGGCGACCATGAAGGGCCGCAGCCCCGCCTTCCTGTCAGCGGCGAGCCGCTGCGCCAGGCTGCTGAAGCGCATCCGACCGCTTCGGTCGGTGTCGACCTTGCGCACCGCGTTCGACCCGAGGCCGCAGAGGTTGGCGGCGGACACGATGCTCGTGTGGGACTCGGCGCTGGCATAGAGGCACAGGGGCGCGCCCGCGGGCCCCCGCACGCCTTCCGCGCGAACGTCCCAGCCAGCCTTGACGTGCAACGCCGCGCGCATGGCGACCAGGTTGGCCAGGGAGCCGCCGCCGAGGAACAGCCCGCCACAGTCCGTGGGGAAGCCGACGAGCCGCGCGAGCCAACGCACCGTCTGCGCCTCCAGCGACACGGTGATGGCGCACGTCGGGTAGCTGGTGACGGGCGGGTTGATGACGGACGCGAGCAGGTCCGCCAGGGCGCCCAGCGGGCTCGGTGAGCCCATGATGTAGGCCCAGAAGCGAGGATGCGCCGTGGAGACGGCGTGCTCACGCAGCAGCGTGAAGGCCCGCTCCAGCGCCTCGCCGGGCGCCATTCCCTGCTCCGGGAAGGCGTCCGCGTCCAGGAGCGCGCGGATGCGAGGCGCCGAGTCCTCGGCCCGGACGGGCTGGTCCGGCAGCGCGGTCAGGAAATCACCCAACTGGTCCACCAGCCGGTGTCCCAGCTCCCGGAACTCGGCCGCGGACATTCCCGCGGCTTGGGAGCGCCCCTTGGCATTGGCGCCCTCAGTCATCGGCGCGTTCCGTCTCTTCCCGGGCCAGCTCCGCGGCGACGGCGTTGGCCCCCGCGGTGATGAACGTCTCCAGGTCGGACGTCGGCAGGTGCTGCTTCATCACCTGGACGAGCCGCGCCTTGGCCTTGTCGTCCAGCGTGCTCTTCCCCTGGGCGAGCTCACGGACCGTCTTCCGGTAGAGGCGCAGGTAGCGGCGCTGGGCCTCCAGGCTGGCCTTGGAGGTGCTGGGCGCGCCGTGCCCTGTGAATAGCAGCGCGTCCTTGGAGAGCTTCGCCTCCAGCCGGTCCAGGTTCTTCAGCCACAGGGCGGAGTGGCCGTCATTCATGAAGGAGTGGACGCCGCCGAAGACGATGTCCCCCACGAACGCCACGGACGCGGCGCGGCCGACGACCCAGTAGCTGTCCCAGTGGGACTCGCCTTCCCCCAGCTCCCCGACGGTGAACGGGATGCCGTCGAAGTGCAGCGTCTGCCCCTCCTTGACGAGCTGGTTGGGGAAGCGCCGCGTGGCGGGCCAGTCCTCGCCGAAGACGGGCTTCCACTGCTTCTCCTTGGCGTCGTCGATGCGGCGGATGACCGCGTCCACGCCCTGGGTCGCAATCATGGGCACGTCCAGGCCCCGGGTGATTTCGGCCGCGCCGTTGTAGTGGTCCGGGTGCCCGTGGGTGACGATGAGGCCCACCAGCGGCTTGCCCGTCGCCTCGACGCGCGCCCGCACGCCCTTGGCGTCGGAGACGCGCATCATCGCGTCGATGACGACCACGGACCTGGCGGTCTCCACGATGAAGGCGTTGGTGAACAGCCCCTCGCTCCCCGAGTTGTGGACGTGGACCTTGAACTCATCCGCGGAGTGGGGGACGGGACGCTCGCGCTGCTTTGGTTTCACGGATTCACCGAGGAGAAGAAGGCTGGGAGTCCGCGAGCTCCCGCATGAGCGCGGAGAGCCCCGGGGCGGGCTCGGGGGAGACACGGGCCTGGCACAGCAGCGCGCTCAGCCGGGGCAGGTCCCTGGCCACGACGCCGGGGAAGACGTGGTGCTCCCGGTGCAGCGTGCGCGGCAGCCCGCTGATGAGGAGCGCTGGCAGCAGCCCCAGCCGGGTGGAGCGCGCGTTCACATTGAGGTCGCCCTCCTCGCGGGTCCACCGGTGCTCCGTGAGGTCCATGAGCGTGAGGATCATGGGGTACACGGTGTACATGGGCAGCAGCCACAGGAGCAGGAAGGGGCGCCAGAGGCCGAAGTACGCCACCGCGCCCAGCGCGACGGCGAAGAAGAGCAGCTTGATGCGCCGCTCGCGCTCCATCTCCGCGTCGTCCCGGAACGGGAGGAGCAGCGCCCGCAGGTGGTTGTCCCGCCACTTGACGGTGTGGTTCCCCTGGGGCGGCACGTAGTCCTGACGGCCCTTGAAGAACTCGAGGACGCTCAGGAGCCCCGCCTTCACGCACGTCCAGAGCAGGCGCCCCGGCGAATAGGGGCGCTGGGTGTCCCCCCGCAGGTGCCTGCCCAGCCAGTTGGGGTCCTCCGGGGTGAACAGGTGCCGGTGGTGCAGCATGTGCACCCGCCGCCACTGGACGAAGGACCAGGCCTCCGGGTGGTGGAACATCACCAGGTTCGAGAACACCGTGCCGACAATGGCATTGGCCTTGTGGGAGCGAAAGAGGCCGTAGTGGCTCGCGTCGTGGTTCAGGATGTAGAGCGAGTGCTGCCGCCCCGCGATGACGACGATGGCGAGCAGCGTGACGAGGGGATGTTGGAACCAGGCCTCGGCGGCGAAGGCCAGGGCAATCCCAGCATAGACTTCCAGATAAAGCAGTACGCTGCGCCAGGGCCGGGCCTTGTGCAGCGCTCGGACCTGCTGCCAGACGTCCTTGGGGAGCAGATGACTGGCCTGCGCCCCCAGCTCGGGCCAGCCCGGACGCGCCACGGGCGCGGGAGCGGGCTCCCCGGAGATGGGATTCGGTTGACTCATTCCGTCAATTCCTTGGCACGGCGCCCCCGCGCCTAGAGCTTCTCACCCCGAGCGCGGGCCTCGCGGCGCAAGGCCACGCTCGTACCATGAACGCCCCAGTTCTCCGGATCGATTTCCTGGATGACAATGAACGTGGTCGCGGGGTCCTTGCCGAGCACATCCACGAAGACCTTCGTGATGCGCTGGATGAGCTCCAGCTTCTGCTCCGCGGCAAGCCTATCTCCAGTGAGCTGGACATTGACGTATGGCAATTTTGAGCCCTCGGCGTGGCCGCCCTGCTGGGACACGGGGCGGCCAGGAATGACAGTCGGTACGCGTCGATTCGAGCGTGAGCGCCACGGCGCCCGGCATCAAGGGACGACGTGCGAGCCGCGGTACGGCCCGACGGTGGACTCCTTGAGGCCCTTGAGGTGGGGGTAGAGCCTGTCAATCACGGCCCCCGCGGTGTCCAGGCGGAGCAGGATGCCCAGCACGATGTCGGGCATGACGGCCGGGTTGCGCTCCAGGAGCGGCAGGATGATCTCCCCCATCCAGGCGTTGGCGTGCTCCACGTCGACCGTGGTGTGCTCCAGCAGGTACTCCAGCGGCTTGTCGCCCACGCCCAGCCGCCGCCAGCCTTCAATCTGCCATTCGAAGCGCCCGGGAATCATCGTCTCCGTCGCGAGCAGCGCGCCCAGGATCTCCGTCAGACGCGAGCGGTTCGTGGCCATGCTCATGTACATGTTGACGAGCGCCAGCTCCTCCCGCACCAGCAGGTCGAACTGGTGGGTGTAGACATCCTTCGGGAGGTCCAGGAACTCCATCAACCGGAAGCGCATGTTCCGGTGGACGCGCTCGTCCTGTGCGTGGCCGACCTCATCCCAGAAATTCTTGGCCAGCTCGAGCTTGATGCCGCCATAGACGCCCGGCATCATCAACGCGATGATGTCACCGAAGAGCGATTCGAGCGGCGTCTCCTGGAGGATGAACTCCCGCATCTGCTCGAAGGTGGCCTGGTCACGCAGGAACGCGAAGATGGGGTGCGTGACGTTGGATGGATGAGATTGGACGCGCTGCGTAACCCAGTCGCGAAACTGTGACGCGGGAGGCAACGCGGCAAGGATGGGGGCGTATTTCTTCCGCGAGGCCTGGTGCCAACACTTCTCCAGGATGCTCTTCATCTGGCCAAATAGCGGATCGCCCACGTTCAGGCGCTCGACGGACCACGGGGCGGTGAGCAGCGCCATGTTGATGGCGTAGAGCACCCGGTGCGCCTCGGTCAGCGCCGCGTCGTCTCCCTCCTGGAAGGCGCCGCGCGCCAGGAGCTCCACCTGCTCTCGCAGCTGGTTCCGGGCCCCCACGGCCATGCTGTCCATGTCATGGGAATAGAGCCACGTCTTGACTTCCAAATGGAGATTCTGAAGATTGGTTTGACCCGACATTTGGCATTCCTCGAGCTGATGAGGTCCAGGGATGATGAAGCGCCCGCTGCCAGCCCCCATCCGGCAGTAATCAGCGAGGCCGCGGCCGGGTGTATCAAACTAGACATACTCAGGATAGTGACAATTTTGACTCCCAGAGAACTGGAACATTTCCAAGACACGGCTTCTCGAAGCGTCTTCATGGGCCACTGCGTCATGGACCACTGCGTCATGGACCGGTGTGGTCTCCGATGGCGCGCGGCCATACTCCCCGGGTGGTAGGTCCCCTGTCTTTCCAGCACGGCGTCGAGATGCGAGCCTGCGCGTGAATGCCCATGCTCACGCCGTTGGAGAATCCCGTTGATGCCCTCTGTTGGGTGGCGCCGCCCGCGGAGAACCCCGAGCTGACCTCCGAAGACCCGCTCGCGCTCGACTATGTCTCGCAGCAGGTGGGGCTCTGGGGGTTGCCCACGCTGACGACGCGCTCCAGCAGGGCCCAGGCCTACGCCATGGTGCTCTATGGATTGCAACTCGTGGAGCGGGCCATCGAGCACCATTCCTACCCCGCGACGGACGAGGTGCGGCGCGAGCTCTTCGAGCGCTGGGAGCGCTTCTGGGCCCTGGCCACGCTGGAGTTCAGAGAAGGCCAGCTTCCTCGGGGCGATTGGGATTCCATGCGGGGCGTGCGAGGTGCCCGCAATGCGTGGCGCTCCGGAGCGTCGAGCCTGCCACTCGACTTCCAGCTCATCTCCCGTCAGCAGGAGCTGGGAAACCTGGGTGCCTACCTGGCGCCGCTGCGGCGCTCCGGGCTCGTCATCGAGGGCTCCCTGCGGCCGGGCCCGGGCGCGCTGGCGCTCATCGATGCGTTCTGGGACGAGCCCTCGGAGAACAGACACTGGGGACGATACGAGGAGTACGCGCTGCAGGCGTTGGACAGGAAGTCGCCGCACATCGCGCGGACCCATGGGCGGCTGACGCTGGCTCAAGTGGGGCGGTTCAGCCGTCTGACCTCCCTGGTCGAGCGGGAGCGCACCGCGCAGCAGCACCGGTTGTTCGAGGCCCTCTTTGTACATGCACGGGACCCGCACTCGTTCGCGATGAGCAAGTTGGTCGAGTCGGCCGCGAAGGCCGGGCTCTCTGCTCCGCGAGACATCCTTGATGCGGCGCTGGCGGGCCGGTTGGGGCAGCTCTCAGATGAGATCCTGGCGCTCCTGCTGACGGCGCGTCGCTTCGGTGAGGTGATGCAGGAGCTCGTCGGGGCCTTCGACCGGGTCTATGCCTGTCTGGATGGCGCCGGCTGGGTCGCCCCCCGCGAGCGCATCGGGCGCGAGGCCCTCGATGCGCGGACGCTCGAGTCGCTGAAGGGCGCATGCGCGGCGCTGCTGTCCTCACCGAGCGTCGGCGCGATCCGGCGCCTGCCCATGCATGGCGCCGCCTTTCTGAGATTGGTCGAGGCGCTGGTGGAGGGGGATTCGCTCGCGGCGCTCGACCTGCTGCTGGCCTATCACTCCGATGTCCAGCGCGAGCGGCGCCGCGGCGAAGGCTGGATTCGCAACGAGGCCGGCAAGCTCGTGCTCGTCGTCACGTCGTACACCGCGCGTCCGGAGGCGGCCCGCTTCCCGGCGTTCAAGCTGGATGTGGTCCGCACGTTGCTGACTGACCTGGGACGGCTGCCCATGAACCGGGAGCTGGATGCTCCGGAAGGTGCCTCATGATGCTCGAATCCCGGAGGCTCATCGAGCAGGTCCTCGTCTCCGAGCAGCCCTGCCTGGGAGCCGTCTTCTGCTCCTACACGTTCGACCCTTCCTACTTCGAGGACCGCATCCTGCGTGCGTTGCTGCGCTTGCAAGGGGACCCGGAGGAGGAGGCTGTCCGCTACCACGAAGAGGCCCGCGCGGCGCTCCGCGAGACACCGGTGGCCTGCTTCGTCGACGCCCATGTCCGCCGGGGTGGCCGTCGCCTGCCGTATGACCTCCAGCTCATCCGGGAGCGGACTTTCCACCCAAAGGTCATCCTGGTGCTGTACGACAAGGAGGCGCGCGTCGCCGTGGGCTCGGGCAATGCCACCAGGCCGGGCCACGAGCAGAACGCCGAGCTCTTCTTCACGCGCACGTTGCGCTACGACGTCCCCGTCGACGCGGCGTTCCTCCGGACGGTGGACGGGTTCCTCCGGAGCTGCGCGGCGCTCGCGACCCACCCGGGGACCCAGTTGACGCTGGTCCGCTCCGCGCTCGTGTCGAGAATCGCCGGCACGCCGCCCCCCAGCGGCCACGCGCCGACGGAGGCGCTCTTCGTGGACACCTTCAGCGCGTCCATGCTGGACCAGTTGGGCGAGGCGCTCCCCGAGGACGCGCGAGTCACTCGCGTGGGCATCCTGTCCCCGTTCTTCGAACAGGATGACCTCGACATCGCGAATGACACGAAGGGGCTTTCGTCGGTGCTCTCCAAGCTGCTCGCGCTTCGCCCAGGGAGTCCGCCTCCGCTGGACCTTGGCGTGCCCTGGGAGGACGCACCCCTCGCCCCTCCCATTCGCGGGGCACTGCCCGTGCTCGCGGAGGGCGAAGGGCGGCTGTGGGCCTCGCGCTATCGCGAGGAGGTCGACGGCGAGCGCATCGAGCGCCTGGAGTACTTCGGGCTCAAGCGCGTCACGGCGAAACGTGTGGAGGTCCAGCTCGGCTCCGGGCGGCCCGGGCGGCACGAGCGCGAGGCGTTCGAGCATGAAATCGCCGAGGGGCGAATGTGGCCCGTGGAGCCCCCGACGGTCCATGCGCCGAGGCGAATCCTCGAGCGCATCGTCCGCGAGCACGAGGTCCACCTCTGGCTCCATCCGACGGCGACGCTGACACCCTCCGGGCGCGCGAGCCGCCGCCCCCTGCATGCCAAGCTCTTCCTTCTCACGGTGACGAGCGCAGGCAGGACGCTGACCTATGCGCTCGTCGGGTCCGCCAACGCCTCCGACGCCGCGCTCTCGTCTGGGGTGGAGCAGGGGGGCAATGTCGAGGCGGGCGTCCTGCTCTGCCTGGACGGAGAGGTGCGCCTGCCGGAGCTGCTGCCTTCGCTGGTGTGCGCGCCCTTCGAGTCGGCGCGCTTCGAGGAGCGCGAGGCGCCCGCGGCCGACATCGACTTCTCGGCGTGGCTCGAGGACGTCGTCCATGACGCGGCCGCCCGCACGTTGACCGTCACCTGGAGTCAGCAGGGGCCAGCGGGCCTGGGGGCCTGGTCCTGGTGGTACCTGGACCGGGAGCTCGCGAAGGGCGTGGGGCCGGGCGCGGCTCCGGTGGTGCTCTCCGACTTCGACCTGGCCGCGGCGGGCGCCGAGCTGGAGTTCCGCGCGGCGGGGCGGAAGTGGCTGGTCCCCATCCGCGTCGCGGACCTCGCGATGCTGCCCACGAGTGCCCACCTGGCGGGACTGGGCGTCCGGGAGTTGCTGGCGCTGCTGGGCCGGCGCGTGGGCGCGGAGCGGCTGTCGACCCTGCGCGAACAGCGAGGCGTGGCGGGAGTCGACTCCGTCCTGGACACGGTGTTTGGCGAGGGCTTTGGCCCCACGGATGTCTTCAAGGCCTGGTGGGGGCTGAAGGAGGACCTGCTCGCCGCGACGACGGTCTCCGCGTTCCGTTATCGGCTGCTGGGACCGACGGGGGCCCGGACGCTCTGGGAGCGCCTGCGCGACCTGCCTCGGGACTCCGTGTCCGATGACGAGATCTGGGTCTACGGCTGCGAGCTGCTGCGCGAGCTGGAGCAGTTCGTGTTGCCAGAGAGCGCCGATTTGGAGTCGAAGCAGGCGCTGCTCGCGGAGCTGCGGACCCTGCTGCGCGCGGACCTGACGCGGTTGCGGCCGCGAGGTGCCGGGTGGCTGGACGGTGTGGTGCGGTTCTACGGGCTCGAGGGCACCCATGGAAAGACGTGAGCGGACCTGGTTGCGGGGCTTCCTTCGCCTGGATGCAAGGGCCGATTCAACGGTGCCCCTGCGTGACATCGAGCGACAGGAGGACACCGTCCTCCGCGCGCTGGAGCTGTTCGACGACCAGCCAGGCGTCGTGCTCGCGGACGAAGTGGGGATGGGGAAGACGTATGAGGCGCTCGGCGTCCTGGCGGCCCGGCTGCATCTGATGCCGGAGGCCCGGGCGCTGATTCTCACCCCGGGGCCCGACCTCAATATGAAGTGGGCCAAGGAGCTGCGCGCCTTCAGTGACGTCAGCCGCCCCATGTACCGGGGCTTCGCCGGGCAATCCAAGGCCGCGAGCACCCTGGCCGAGCTCGTCGCGACCGCCCGCGAGACGCGAATCACCATCGCGCCCGTGAACATCTTCGCGGGGAGTCGCTCCCTGGCGGACCAGGCCTGGCTGCTGTCGTTGTGGGCGGATGCACAGGGCCTCGCCGGCAATCAGGTGGCGGCCATCTTCCGTCGCTACCGGGAGGGCGCGGTGGCGCGTGTGGACATCGAGCAGCAGCCGTTCCTCGATACCTTCGAGTGGTCGGTCATCAGGCCCCATGTCCGGGCGACGCTGAGACGGCACAGACAGGGGGCGGGAGACGGCTCACTCGACGCGCTCTGGAAGCGCGAGGCCTACGATGGCTTCGCGAACCAGCGGCGGGTTGATGACGCGCTGATGGACCTGCGCTTCCGTCTGGTGGGGCAGCTCATCCCCGACTTCGACCTGCTCATCGTCGACGAGGCCCACAGGCTGAAGAACGTGGACTCCGTGCGGGCCACCGGGGTGCGCACCATCTTCGAGGGGCGCTTCGACAAGGCCTTGTTCCTCACTGCCACGCCGTTCCAACTCGCCGTCGACGAGCTGAAGCAGGTGCTCTCACTCTTCGCCCTGGCCCGGTCCGCGCCTGCCGACCTGCTGGAGCAGGCCCAGCGCTTGTTGGACGACGTGGGGGACTACAAGCAGGCCTATGGCGAACTCGAGCGTGTCTGGTCGCAAGCGGACGAGGCCGCCATCTCGGACTTCGGCGCGTTGTTCTCCAGGGACCCTCGGCTCGAGGAGGAGCCGGCGGATGCCTCGCTGCGGGCGGTGGTGCGGTGCGCGCGCCGGCTCTTGGCCCTGAAGTCGGAGCGCATCGAGCCAGGCTTCCGGCGATGGATGATTCGGAGCCTCCGGGAGGACAAGCGCGTCTACCGCAGGAGCCACCGCCCCAGGCTGCGCGCCCAGGGAGGGGAGGGCGTTCCCTTCATGCTCTACGAGCGGTTCATCGCGGAGCTCTTCCGGGAGAAGAGCCGCACCCACAAGGCGGCGGTGCAGATCAACATGGTCTCTTCCTATGGGGCCGCGCGTGAGGGGGCGCTGCTCTCCGGGGAGCGGCAGGCACTGCTCGGCGGCGACACCGAGGCCTACCGCGGCCTCTTGCGGAGCGTGTTGGGGGCGCTGAGCGGGGAGCAGGGGGGCCACCCGAAGGTGGACCACGTCGTGCAGGACGCGCTGGAGGCCGTCGCCCGCGACGAGAAGACGCTCATCTTCTGCGCCCGCATCGAGACGCTCCACGAGCTGAAGCGGAGAATCGAGGCGGAGTGGGAGAAGCTGCTGCTGGAGCGATGGAGGAAGGTGTATCCGGCCGCGAGCCACGGCGACATCTTCGAGCACGAGGTGGACGGCAAGCGGGTGGATGGGCATCACTCGCGCCTGCGAGACCGGTTCGGCCGCGCCCAGGATGCGCTCTATCTCGCGCTGCGGGAGCGGTACGTCGGAACGCTGTTGGAGGGCGTGTCGGTAGAGGGGGCCCACCTCGAGCGCGTCATCGCGCGGGCGAACGAGCTTCTGCGCCAGCAGCGCGTCTCGAAGACGCAAGCGGAGCGGATGGACTGGTCCCTGGTCAAGCGCTGTGTCGAGCAGGCCGTGGCCCTCTTCGTGCGAGACGGCGTGTTGGCGGGGGATGTCGACCCGGAGGTGCTGCGGCGCCTGACGGACGCGCGCTTCGTGGCGCTCGGCTTCGACCTGGTCGCCGACGACGTCGAGGACTCCGCCGAGGGAGACAGGACGCCGTCCTGGTCGATTGGCGCCGGGGACGCGGCGCTCGTGCTTCGCCGCGAGCATCTCTGGTCCTATCTCAAGGCCCCCTTGCTCGAGGTGCCTCCCGAGCTGCGGGTCCGCACCGTTGAGCGGCTCGCCAGCTATCTCGTCGCGCGCAACGTCCCGTTCCTCCCGGACCTGCTGGCCTTCGCCAGGGAGCAGGGCGTTGACGTGGAGGCGGTGGAGTCCCGGGCGCTGTCGCCAGTGGTGGACCGCTTCTGGACCACGCCTCGGGGACGGCCCTGGTTCGAGTTGCTGAAGCGCTTCCTGGCCTATGCGGGGAAGCTCGACGAGGAGCGGCGGCGCGAGGTGCTCGATGACGCTGTTCGCGCGGGTGCGCTTGTCCGTCACACCGTGGAGGGTGTGAGCCGGGAGCGGCTCCGTGAGGCGTTCAACACGCCCCTGTACCCGATGGTGCTCGTGGCCAACGAGGTCATGCAGGAGGGGCTGGACCTGCATCACCATTGCCGCCGGGTGGTTCACCACGACCTGGCGTGGAACCCCGCGCAGCTCGAGCAGCGCGTGGGGCGCGTCGACCGGCTGGGATCGCTCGTCCAGCGGTTGCGGGCGCGACAGCCGGACACCACCCTGGATGTTCACCTGCCGTTGATTGCCAACACCATCGACGAGCGTCTTGAGCGAACAGTCCGGCTGCGTGAGCGCTGGCTGGAGTTCCTCCTGGGCTCGGCGCCCCGCATCGAGGAATACGGTCTGGCGGACGAGCCACCGAAGCCGTTGCCAGAGGCCTTCGCGCAGGCGCTCCGCGTGGAGCTGGGGCCCGTCGCGAAGGCTCGTCCTCCAAGCGCGGGCTGATTCAAGGCGGAGCCTTTCCTGTGGACGCCGCGAGGGCCTGCCGGAGCCCTCGCGCGCCCCCTACCTGACGGCGCTGAGGTTCCTGATCTGCGTGTTGATCCAAGGGATGTAATTGGAGACCCGCGCATAGATGCCGGGCAGCCCCGGCCTCGCGCAGCCCACGCCAAAGCTCACGATTCCCTGGAGCACGTACCCTTGGGGGCCCGGTACGACGAGCGGTCCTCCGCTGTCCCCTTGGCATGCGTCCTTGCCTCCTGCCGCGTACCCAGCCCCGAGCATCGCCTGCTCGTTGATGGAGATTCCATGGGGGCGGTAGTAATTGGCCACGGACCGATGATTGAGGGTGGGGACGTTCACCTGCATCAAGAGAGGGGAGACATTCCCTTCCTCCTGTGTCAGGCCCCAGCCCGCGACAGTCGTTGCCGTGTTGTCTGGAACCCGCTCCCCGCTGGCAGGGAGGCAGACAGGTGCGCGTTTGCCTCCAGAGGCGTACTTCGGGGCCTGACTGGGGCGCATGGTGGATGACTGACCGCAGGCACCGGCAACGGCCTGGTTGAACTTGATGGGCTGTTCGAGCTTGAGAACGGCGATGTCGTTCATCGTCGTGTCTGGATTGTACCGTGGGTGGTAGACAGCCCGCTCCACCCGGACCGTGACGTGTCCCGTGCTGGGACGGCCCAGGTCATGAGCCCCTGCGACGGCGGTGGCGCCGGACAGCCCGTCGTAGACACAATGGGCAGCGGTGAGAACGATATCGCTCTCTTCCTTGGCGCCGACCCGCACGAGGGCGCCACCACAGAAGTGGCTGTTGAATTGCTGCAAGCTGACAATCCAGGGGTGGGAGTGAGGCCGAGCCTCGATTCCTCCCACAATCTCCTGGTCCCGGCGGCCGACCGCATCGACCGGGTCCCGCTCCAGCTCCGGACCACCGCACCCCAGAAGACCCACCGTGACGACCGCTCCGCTCATGAATCGCAATGCATCCTCCGCTTCAAGTGCGGAGGGCATCAGCAAGTCACGTACCGGGTGGCTGCCCAACCGAGTCAAGGCCTTAGCCGCGCGACAGCAGGCCTGGCGCGCGTCCTGACACGTCAAGTGGAGGCGCTTGACGCGTCAGTCACGCCGTCTTGAAGAGCGTGGGGCGGGATAGGATGCCGCGCCATGGGAATGAACATCATCGGCGGCTTCATCGTGATGCTCGCCGCGCTCGTCGTGGGATGCACCGGGGATGCGCCAAAGCCAGGTCCAAAGCCAGACGCCGGCGCCGAGGTGCCCGACGCCGGCGTCATCACAACGAAGAGTTCGAAGCGGGGAATCGCCTTCGACCTCTCGACGCCCGAGGACCTGGCGGCCGTCGCTCCCGGCGTGAGCTGGTGGTACAACTGGAGCCCCACGCCGCATCCGGGCGTGCCCGCGGATTTCCAGACGCGCTACGGCATGGACTTCATTCCCATGCTCTGGAACGGGAACTTCGACGCGGCGCACATCGAGTCCATCCTCCGGGCGAACCCGCGCATCCAGTACCTGCTGCTGCTCAACGAGCCCAACCTCACCGACCAGGCCAACATGTCGCCGCGGGCCGCGGCGGAGCTGTGGCCCCGGTATGAGCGTGTCGCCCAGAACACCGGCGTGAAGCTGGTAGGGCCGGCGATGAACTGGGGCACCATGCCGGGCCATGGAGACCCTGTCGTCTGGCTGGACGCCTTCTATTCCGCCTATCGCGCAGCCAACGGGAACCGCGACCCGCACATCGATTACCTCGGGTTCCACTGGTACGACTATGGCCTGGAGCACCACCTGGACCGGCTCACGAAGTACGGCAAGCCGTTCTGGGTCACCGAGTTCGCCAACTGCCACAGCCAGCCGGATGGCGCGCAGATTGACTCGGTCGCCAAGCAGCGGGTGCAGATGACGGAGATGGTGGCCGTCTGCGAGCGGCGCGAGGACGTGTTCCGCTACGCGTGGTTCACGGGGCGGTGGACGAATGACCCGTGCTTCGCGAGCCTGCTCGGCGCCGCGGGCACTTTGACCGAGCTGGGTGAGCACTACGTGTCACTGCCCACCAGCGCGCCATAGGGCCACGTTCGGGGTTGTTCCGCGCCCACCGAGGGGAGAGAGTGGGCGCCGCGATGAGTGAATCCCCTGATGTGTTCCTGCTCGGCATGTTCCAGAAGTCGGGTCTGGCCTTCGGCTCCGTGGACGAGGCCTGGCAACGCTCCGAGCACCTCTATCCCTTGCTGGGCTGGCTGACGGCGCGGTTTCCCGAGCCCACGGCCTTTCAGGTCTGCACGGAGTGGCTGCGACAGGCCGCGACGCGCGTCGAGGGAAGTGCCGCCGCCGCGGACCTCTTCGCCCAGGCCCGCGGTGAGGCACCGCGCCAGGGGCACGTCATCGCGGGGAGGCTGGGGGACCTGCGCAACGCGTCCATCCTCGAACGGAAGCCGGCCGTCGCCGCGTTCGCGGACGCCGCCAGCCACCTGTGTGAAGTCTGGGCCGCGGTGACGACGAACGAAGGGGACACGGAGACGAATCCCTGGGCTCGCGCCAAGGCCGCCGCGGGCGCCATGGTGACGGCCCTGTTGGAGCAGCGAGGTGAGGCCGCGGAGGACCCGGCGGCGAAGGCGCGGGCGCGTGTCGAGCTCACCGAGCTCCTGCGCACGGCCCGGGCCGCCATCACCGCTCGCTGAGGCCTCCGTCAACCCGGCGGCGCGGGTGTTGCCCCGCGGGACCGGTTCTCCCGGCCCCCGAATCCCCCTAGCTTGAGTGCGCCGATTCCTGGAAGCCCAGCTCGGATGCACCCCCACCAGCCGTGTCGCGCCCTCCAGGTCTGGCGCGCGCGGCTGCTTCGCACTCATGCCCATGACACGAACCACTCCATTCCACCCGGAAGACGCCGCGATGCCCGCGGCCGCGCTGCACCCGCTGCGAGACTTCGCCGAGAAGCTCGGGCGTGAGCTGCGCTTCGAGGACCTCCGTTCGGGCGCGTGGCACGCCCGCCTGCTGACCGCCTATGTGCGGCACTACGAGGCGCGGCGCGCCGGTACCTCGTCCACCGTCCGTGCCTCCGAGACGGAGGCCCTCATCCGGCGCGCCAGCAATGAAGCGGCGCTGGTGGGGGCGAGCGCCGCGGGGATCTCCACCAGCGCCGCCGTGTTCACCCTGGACACCGGCTTCGTGGGTGCGCTCGTGGCCGTTCCCGTGGCCGGAGCCGCCATGGGGCTGGACACGATGCTGCGCTCGCTCATCCAGGCCCGGATGATGTGTGACGTGGCGTCCGCGTTCGGCGTGCGCATCGATCCGGATGACCCGTGGGATCTGCTCCACCTGCACGCCATCACCTCGGGCTCGGAGGTGCGGGAGGACGCGGACCGCGGCGGTGCGGGGCTCGTGGGCCGGATGCTGACCGAGGACACGGAGGCGGCGGAGCGGAAGTTGGGCAACCGCTTGATGGGGGAGAGCGTGCTGCGAAACCTCCTTCCCTTCGCCAGCGTCGTCACCTCCTCTGTCACCAGCTGGCGGCGCACCCGGCAGCTCGGACATGCGGCGGTGGAGTACGCACGCTACCGCCGCGCCGTGGACGATGCGTTCTCCGCCGTCCGGGCCGTGGACGCGCGGTGCCTGGAGCTGCTCATCGAAGGCGCCTGGTGCCTGTTTGGAACGGATGGGGTGCTGCGAGCCGAGGAGACGGTCATGCTGGCGCACCTGCTGCGCAGCAGCCCGTCTGCGGCGCGCAAGCGGGTCCTGGAGCGCCTGGGAGAAGATGAGGCGCAGTGGGTCGAGCGTCTCCACGAGGTGCCCGAGGCCGCGCGGGATGCCTTCCTGCACGCGCTGGAGGTGCTTGTCGCGGTGGACCTGTCCATGTCGAACGCGGAGTGGCTGCTGCTGCGGCAGGCCGCCGCCGCGCTCAACCGCCCGCCGCGTCGCGAGCGGGTGCAGGCCCTGCTGAAGCAGCTCCGGGCCCATGGTGTCGTGCTTGCGCCGTGGGGCGACCTGGCCGAGTCCCGCGACGAGCGGATGCCGGTGTCCCGTGGTGCCGGGCTGGGCGCTGACGCCCACGGCGCTCCGGGGGCCCTATGAAGACGACGGTGGCCTTCCTGGCGGGCGTGGCCACCGGCTGGATGGCCCGGAGCACCGTCGACAACTCGCGCGGCGCGGTCGTCACCGTGGCGACGGCGGCGTTCGACCTGGTGGGATGGACGCGGCGGGTCATCGCCACCGAGCGCGAGTTCCTCTCCGACCTGCTGGCGGAGGCGCGCTCGCGAGCGAACCTCCATCAGGCCCATGGCCGGCGTGCGGCGGACAGTGGGGCGCGGCCCGTCGCGGACAGCCGGGAGGGGCACGCATGAGGCTCGACCCGGACTCGGGCGCCATTGAAGGGGAGTGGTTGTTGCTCGTGCACCACTCCCCCGGCCGGCTTCGTGTACGCGCGCGCTGCTTCCAAGCGGACTCGGCCCTCGCGGACCGCGTGCGCGGTGAGCTGGGGGAGACGCAAGGGGTGTTCAGCACCGTCCATTCTCCACTCACGGGCAGCTTGCTCATCGAATACAGCCCGGAAGCGGCCGACGTGGAGTCGCTGCTGGCGGCCATCGTCGACACGGCGGACCTGGACGGCATCGTCGACGCCAAGTTCATGGCGAAGTCGCGCAAAGCCCCCGCCGAGCATGTGGTGAGTGGCGCCCGGTGGCTGGACGGACTGGCCCGTGAGGTGACGGGGGCGAGCCTCTACGAGCTGATTCCCGTGGTGCTGACGGCCACGGGCCTCTACTCGCTGGTGGTGAACCCGTCGCAGAAGGGCTGGCTGCCGCGCTGGGACAACGCGCTGTACTGGGCCTACAGCGTGTTCCGTGACGGCGTCCGAGAGCAGGAACTGGAAGACGCCGCGCGCGTCAGTGGGACGGTGGCCTTCCGGCCCCACGCGTGAGGCCGCGGTGGCACTGCATTCAGCTCGGGGGGGCGTTCATGCGGGCGGAGGTGGAGTTCCTGAGTGGCATGGCGCGCGGCTTCAAGGGGCGCGCGCACGAGGCCCTGGATGGGCATCAGCGGCCCGTGTCGGTCCACGTCACGGACGTGGCTCCGGGCCGGCTCCTTATCCGGGGCGCGGCGGAGGACTCCAAGACGCTGCGCCAGGTGCTCGGCTGGTTGGAGTCCCGCCCCGAAGTCCAGGTGGCCACGTGTCAGCGCAGCACGGGCCTGGTCAAGGTGCACTACCAGGAGGCGTCGCGCCTTCCGGGCGCGTTCGCGCTGCGGGTGCGGGACTTCGTCTTCACGTTGCACCAGCATCCGCTCAAGCCGTTCCAGGTGGAGGTGCAACACGCGCTGCCCGGACGCGTGCGGCTGCGCGCCAGAGGGCTGGAGGACGACGACATCCTCAAGCTGGCGGCCTGGGCCGCGACGCTGCCGGGCGTGCACAAGGCGAGCGCGTCGCCGGCCATCCATTCGCTGGTGGTGAGCTTCGACCCGGAGATGCTCAGCGCCAGCCAGTTGATGGCGGCCCTGCGCACGAGCGAGCCGTCCACCTGGCCCGCCGCGCCCGAGCCGCCCCGGCGGGAGTGGGCCGCCACCGCCTTCAATTCGGCGGTGCTCGCCGCGTGCGTGGTGAACGCGGCGCCCATGCCCATGTTGACCGCGGGCGTCGCGTTGACGAGCCTGCCGCTGGCCCAGCGCGCCTTCCAGGCCGTCGCGGAGCGGCGCATCACCGTGGACCTGCTCGACCTGGTGGCGGTGGGCGTGTCCCTGGCCACGGGGCAGGTGCGGACGGCGGCGCTCATCACCTCCCTGCTGGGCATTGGTGACTTGCTGATTGAGCGCAGCGCGGACCGCGCCCGGTCCGCCATCTCCCGGTTGATGCGGTTGGAGGTGCTGTACGCCTGGCGGCTGCGGGTGGACGGAGAGGTGGAGCAGGTCCGGGCGGACCGGCTCAAGGAGGGCGACCTCATCGTCGTGCACACGGGGGAGAGCGTGCCCGCCGACGGGACGGTGCTTTCTGGCACCGCATGGGTGGATGAGAAGGCGCTCACGGGCGAGTCGGAGCCCCGCGTGCGCGAGGCGGGAGACCGCGTGCTGGCCGCGTCCGTGGTGGGCGAGGGCAGCCTCCGGGTGCGCGTGGTGCGCGCGGGCGTGGAGACCACGGCGGCCAAGATTCTCCACATCCTGGAAGGGGCGGGCGCCAAGCCCATGACGCTGCAGGCGAAGGTGGACTCGGTGGCGAATGGCGTCGTGCTGCCGACCTTCGGGCTCGCCGCGGCGACGGGGCTGTGGACGCGCGAGGCGTCACGGCCCATCAGCATCCTCATCACGGATTTCGGGACGGGGGTCCGCATCGTCGTGCCCGCGAGCGCGCTGGTGGCGATGACGCTCGCGGCGCGTCAGGGCATCCTCATCAAGGGGGCCCAGTACCTGGAGCGGCTGGCCCAGGCGGACACCATCGTCTTCGACAAGACGGGCACGCTGACGTTGGGGGTCCCGGAGGTGGTGGACGTCATCCCCGCGCGGGGCTGGGATGCGCGCCAGGTGTTGTCGCTGAGCGCCGCGGCCGAGCTGCGCCAGTCCCACCCCGTGGCGGAGGCGGTGCGCCGGCATGCCCAGGCGCAGGGCGTGGAGGTGCCGCGGCCCGAGGCGGGCCTGGAGGAGGTCGTCCTGGGGCGAGGCGTCTGCGCCCAGGTGAACGGGCGCCGCGTCTGTGTGGGCAGCGCGCGTTGGATGCAGCAGCAAGGTGTGGACGTGACGGACGCGGGCGCGGCGCTGGTCCGGTCCGTGCCGCGCGAGGTCTCCAGCCTGTGGGTCACCGTGGATGGGGCGCTGGCCGGGTGCATCCGCTACGTGGAGACGCTGCGGCCGGAGAGCGCGGGCGTGGTCCATGCCCTGAAGGAGAACGGGCGTCGGCGCATCGTGCTGCTGTCCGGGGACGCTCCGGCCCGGGTGGCGGAGGTCGGGAGCCGGCTGGGCGTGGACGAGGCCATCGCGGAGCTGCTCCCCGAGGACAAGGCCACGCATGTGCGCGCGCTCCGGCGCCAGGGACGCATCGTGGCCATGGTGGGGGACGGCATCAATGACGCCCCGGCGCTCGCGCTCGCTGACGTCGGCATCTCCCTGCGGGGCGCGACGGACGTGGCGTTGGAGACGGCGGACGTGGTGCTGCTGCGTGGCAGCCTCGAGGACCTGTTGCTGGCGTTCGACGCGGGCCGCGACACCCTGGCCCGCGTGCACCGGGGGCTCGGGCTGGTGCTGGTGCCCAACGCCGTGGCCATGGTGCTCGCGGCGCTGGGGTGGCTGCCGCCTGTCGCCGCCGCCGTGGTCAACAACGGCTCCACGGTGGTGGCGGGCTTCGCCGCGCTGGCGCCGCTGTTCCGCCAGGCGCGCGAAGCCCGGCGCGAGGACGCCAACACCCACTGAGCCTCAGGGCAGCTGGGGAGCGGCCGCCTGGGGCCTGGGCTTCACGTCCGTGTTCTGGCCGGCCAGGATTTGCCACTGCCCGTTCGCGTGCTTCATCACGTAGCGCATCTGAGTGCGCAGCACGCCGGGCTCGGTGTCCTGGACGCCAGGGGGCAGGCCGGGGTGGCCCGTCACCGCGTGCGTGGCGTCGACAATCGCCAGGTCCTCCCGGATGAACTGGACCTTGCGCACCGTGACCTGGCTCTGGCTCCCTTTGAAGATGCTGGCGAAGATGCCCGCGTGGCGCTGCTGGATTTCATCGCGGCCCTCGAAGACGGTGCCCACGATGTTGATGAAGGAGGCGTCCGGGGCGAAGTCCTTGGACCAGGCCACCGCGTCCTGACGGTTCCAGGCCTCCGTCTGGTCACTCACGAGCTGGAGGATGTCCGCCTCCGCTGGCGCCGTGCCGGTGGTCGCGCACGCGGACGCCAGCAGGAGGAGGGTGGCCAGCGAGGGCAGGGGAAGGGCACGGCGCATCATTCGGTAGCCTTCTTTCGGGAAAAGCCGGTTGTCGTGCCCAATCCCATACCACGGCCGGCTTCTCCCGAACGCCTCAGGCGTCTGGCTTGGTGTGTTCGCCGCCCTTCTTCAGCTTCTCCCGGAGGCTCAGCCTCGAGCTCCACATCGCTGGCGTCACCACCACGATGAGGAGGGTCAGCACCACGGTTCCCAGCATCAGCTCCCAGAACATGTCCACGTCGTGACTCCTGTCGTCATTGATTTGAGAAAACAGCGCATTCGGCATGGGGCTCGACGGCGGACGTGTCCCGTTGGCGCGCGCGCTTCGCGCGGGCGGTGCAAGGACAGCCGACATCGAGCGTCAACGCGGAGGCGCTCGGCTCAAATCAGCAACGTGCGGATGCGGAGGAAGACGGGGGGGCCCTGACCTTGAGGTGCGTCCCTGCGCGCGAGGGAAGGCTGTGGCCCGCTCAGGAGCGGCGGGTTGGGCAGCCAGGCGGCGGGGACGAGGATGGCAGGAGCTTGGATGAAGGGGGCGTGAGGGGCGGAGCCCGCTTCGGTGGGCGCGGGCAAATCCCAGTGAGGCGCGTCGCAGCAGTGCGCGTGCAGCACCGGCAGTCCCGGGTCCGCCTCCTCTGAGTGCACGGCCCCGTGGGGGCACTTGCACTTGGAGGCCCGCGACTGGACCTGCTTCTCGCAGTAATGCCCGAGCCCGGCCGCGCCGCTGGCGACAGCCTGCCAGAGGAGCAACAGCGCGAGCGCGAGGATCCGCGAGAGTCCAGACACGATGCCCTGTGTATATGCCGCGGCCGTGCGTGTCGCAATGCGCGGAAGCCTCTCGGCGGCGCTCGCCACTCGGGGCGCGGGTGCCAGGACGCTTCCAGGCGGCTGTTGGCCGTGCTGCGTCGATTCGCCGGGCTCACCCGACGGGGGCCCACGAGGCCCCCCGGGTTGCCCACCGACGCGGCTCAGGCCTTCGCCTTCTCACTGCGTTCGCCGCCGCCAACCTTGATGCGCTTGGGCTGCTCCTCGGACTTCTTGGGGATGCGCACGTTGAGGACGCCGCTCTTGAATTCCGCCTGAACGTCGTCCGTATTCACACCTCGGGGGAGCGTGAAGGTGCGGTTGAACGAGCCATAATCGCGCTCGTAGGCGTAGTAGCGGTCACCCTCCTCGCGGCGCTCCTCTTCCCGCTTGCCGCTGATGGTCAGCCGGTTCTCCGCGAGGGTGATTTCCAGGTCCTTCTCCTCCACGCCTGGGACATCGGCCTTGAAGATGAAGGCGTCCTGGGTCTCCTTCACCTCGAAGTCGGGCGCGAAGCCGCCCTCCCGTGCGCCCTGGGGGCCGAGCATCCGGCCGAGGTCGAAGCCCAACAGCTCCTGCATGCGCTCGAAGGGGTCCCAGCCGCGCGGGGCTCCGAGCATGCCTCCACCTCTACGGGCAGGTAGGTCCGCCATGATTCCGTCTCCTTTCCACCGCGCCCCGTTCGTCGAGGCAGGGGGTCTGAGATTCACGGTAGGGAGACGGCGGCGGAAGGGGAGGCACCGGGAAGCCTGCCGGTGCCTCGTCACGCGCCTGGGGTGGGCGCCCGGCGCCCTGCCTCAGGTCCCTTCGGCGTAGAGGCGGCGGTGGTCGCGAAGCTCCGTCAGCCGGAAGGCACCGGGCGCCGGGGCCACGGCCTCGGGCGCATCCGCCGGCAGCTTCATCAGGCGCTCGTACTCCTCGATGGAGACGCGCTCGCGCCGGGCCAGCACCTCCTCCAGGTCCGCCTTCGCCATCCGCTCAGCGGCCTTCTCGCCCACCGTGCCGGAATAGAATTCGGCCGCGCAGCCGCTGCCGTAGGACAGCAGGCCCATGCGCTGTCCCGCCAGCGCGCCGGCCTCGCGGTGCAGCAGCCCCGCCAGCGCCAGGTAGAGGGACGCGGTGTACACGTTTCCGATGCGCGAGTTGAGTCCCAGGGATGTCGCCACCTGGGCGTCATAGCTGGCGGCCGACTTCGCCTGCGCCTCCCGCGACTCCGCCGTCGAAGCCGCGGCGCCCGCCGCATCCTCCAGGTCGCAGAGGCGCAGCTGGGTGTGCGCCTTCCGGGCCATCTTGCAGAACGGCACGTGGTAGGCGATGCGCGCCAGTTGCTCGCCGGGCAGCGTGTCCGACCAGCGGACCAGTCCCGCCGCCAGGGCCTTCTCGCGCCAGCCCCGGTAGGCGCCGGACAGGGCCTCAAGGTAGCAGGTGATGGAGTAGTGCCCGTCCACCAGCGCCTCCCGCCGGCCCACGGGCCGCCAGAAGTCATACACGTCCATGGTGCACACGCCATTGAGGCCCACGTCCATGGCGAGCAGGTCGGGCTGCTCGGAGACCAGCAGCGCCACCGCGCCGCCGCCCTGGGTGGGCTCGCCCGCGGTGTTCAGCCCGTAGCGCGCGATGTCCGAGCACACCACCACGGCCACCTTGCCCGCGCCCGCGCCGGACGCAATCCACTCCACCGCCGCCATCAACCCGGCGGTGCCGCCGTAACACGCGTGCTGCGTGTCATAGGTCCGCATGGCGCGCGGCAGCTTCAGCAGGCCCTGCACGTGCGAGGCGACGGGCTTCGAGTGGTCGATGCCCGTCTCCGTGCCCACCACCAGCATGCCGATGCGAGAGGGGTCCACGTCCTGCTGACGGATGAGGCGGGCCGCCGCGGTGGCCGCCAGGGCCACGGTGTCCTCGCCGGGGTCGTTGACGGCCATCTCCCTGGCGCCCAGGCCCGCCGTGTACTTGGCCGGGTCCACGCCTCGGGCCCGGGCCAGGTCTTCGATGTCCACGTACCGGGCCGGCACCGCGACCGCCAACGCTTCGATTCCCACGCGCTTCTTCATACGACTCCTCGATTCCTTGTCGTGCTCTGGATTCCAGCCGCCGCTTCGCTCACGCCTCGGGGGGCACCAGCACCAGCCGGCCCGCCACCTCGCGGTTCTCCAGCCTGAAGTGGGCCTTCGCGGCCTCGGCCAGGGGCACCGCGTCCGTCACGAACTGCCGCACGCCGCCGGTGGCCGTCAGGCGCAGGGCTTCGTCCAGCTCCGCCTGCGTGGTGGCGTAGGCCCCCAATATCTCCAGCTCCTTGACGATGACGAGCCCTGGGTTGAGCTGCACCATCCCCGACTCCAGGTTGCCCACCACCACCACACGGCCTCCGGGCGCCATGGACTTCAGCGTCTGGTCGAACGTGGCGCTGCCGACGATTTCGACGGCCACGTCCACGCCCGCGCCCTGAGTGCGCTCGCGGACGGCCGAGCCGAAGTCCAGCCCGCGCGACACGATGACCTCGTCCGCGCCCGCCTCCTTCAGCGCCCGCACCTTCAGCTCGCTGGACGTCACCGCGATGACGCGCGCGCCGTCCAGCCGCGCGAGCTGAACTGCGGACAGGCCCACGCCGCCGCTGGCGCCGGTGATGAGCACCGTCTCGCCCGGGCGCACCTTGCCGCGCGTGCGCACCGTGTGGACCGCCGTGCCCGTGGTGCAGCACACCGTGGCCGCCTCGTTCCAGGGCAGCGACGCGGGCACCCGGCCCAGGCCGCCGACGGGGGCCACCATGAACTGGGCGTAGCCCCCGGGCAGCTCCTCGCCGAAGAAGCGGTTGTCCGTCTTGCAGAGGCTGTTGCGCCCGCCGCGGCACAGGGCGCAGTCGCCACACGACATGCGCTGGAGCGTCGCGGCGCGGTCTCCCGTCTTCCAGCCCGGCGTGTCCGGGCCGACTTCAATGACTTCACCGGCGGCCTCGTGGCCGAGGATCGCGGGCACGCTGGTGCGGGGCAGGTTGCCGCGGCGGTTGATGACGTCGTGGTAGCAGACGCCACAGGCATGCACGCGCAGGAGGACCTCGCCGCGCCCGGGGCGGGGCATGGGGACGCTCTCCATCTTCAGGTTGCCCGCTTCACCAAAGCTGCGCAGTACGACGGCTTTCATCTGGGTGCCTCCGTGCATCTGGATTCGTGGAAGGGGAAGGGCCCGGCTCAGGCGCCGACGAGCGCGTCGCGGTAGCCGCGCGGGTCGATGGCGCGAATGGCCGCCACCGTGCGGGCATCCGGCAGCGGGGTGACGGGCAGCGCTTCGGGGACCTGGAAGGCGAAGCCCGTGCGCTCCGCGATGTGCGCTTCCGAGGCCCACGGGTGCCGCGCGAGCAGCCGCGCGCCGGACGCGCCCAGCTCGAACACGCCCAGGTCGGAGATGAGCGTCACCGGCCGGCGCGGGTCTCTCGTGGTGGCGACCTGCACCTGGGGCACCAGGTTGCGGCGCGACTGGCGCGGCACCAGCAGCACCGGCCGGCGCACCCACTGCCGCAGCGTCGCGGCGCCCGCCACGCCAGGGAACTTCGTCCGCGGCGTGTCCAGGCTGCCGCTGGCCGTCATGTTGGTGCGGCCCTCGGCATCCACCTCGGCCGCGCCGAAGAAGACGGTGTCCACCCGGCCGCGCCGCGCGTGGTCGAACAGGTCCGGAATGGTGATCTCCGCGGACCGGCCAGCCAGGTAGCCCAGGTCCTCGGAGGAGGGCAGCAGCGTGGGAAGCTCCGGGTCCAACGCGCCCACGCAGGCCAGGTACGTCAGGTCCGGCGCATGCGTCGCGCGCGCCACGGCGATGGCCAGGATGGCCAGCGGTGACGCCACGCCCGTGGCCACCACGCCGCCATCCTCAATCTGCCGCGCCAGCAGGGCGACCACGGTCTCCGCCGGGGTGATGTCCAGCGCCGCGCTCATGCCGCCCTCCGTGACAGCAGCGTCTCCAGGAACTCCGCCTCGCGGCCCGTCTCCGCCAGCGACAGGTAGCGGGCCAGCATCGCGTCGTCGTGCGGGTAGAGCCCGGCGCAGCCGGTGGGCAGGGCGCCGCCGGGTGCCAGGATGATGCGGTCCACCTGGAAGCCGGGCAGGGTGGCGCGAGGCAGCTTCGCCACCCGCTCCTCCACCGTGGCAATCACCCGCTTCGCCGCGCCCGCCACCAGCAGGTCCGTGGTCGGGTCTTCCATGTAGAGGTTGCCGCGCTCGTCCGCGGCGCGCGCGTGGATCAGCGCCACGTCCGGATAGAAGGCGGGCTCCACCGCCACGCGCAGGCCGGTGAAGGGGTCCTCCACCATGGGAGGCGGCTCCGCCTGCGCCAGCCCGGACACGTCCGCGTCTGGCGCGGGGATGAAGGGCAGGCCCATGGACGCGGCGCGCAGCCGCTGGACGACGCGGTAGCCGTCATGCTCGCGCCAGGCGAGCGTGCCCTGCTCCATGGCCCGCTTGAGGCAGGGCATGGGACGCACGCGGCCCTGGAGGCTCAGCGCGCCGAAGGCAAGCTCCAGCTTGCCCAGACAGCCGCCCGCCACGAGGAGCTCCGCGGGCAGCGGGTTGGGGAGGGAGATGAGGCCCAGGTCGCGCTTGCCCTGGGCGATGAGCTCCATCACCAGCGCCATGGGGGCGCGGCCCAGCATGAAGCCGCCGGTGGCCAGCGACGCGCCATCCGGAATGGAGGCCACCGCCTCCTCCAGCGAGCACCAGCGCGCCGTCTTCATGCGTCCTCCGAATCCGTGCCGGTGGCCGGCACGCCCGGCACCATGCGCAGCGGCGAGGGCCCGGCCTGTCCGGCGGTGTCACCCGCGGCGGCGAAGGGCGGGAACAGCATGTCCACCATGCCGTCGGCGATCTGCTCGTCCGTGAGGCGCCCGTCCGGCTTGAACCACTTGTAGATCCACAGCACCATTCCCAGGAACGAGAAGGCGCCCACCGTCGGGTCCACGGGGCGGATGAGGCCCTGCTGCGAGGCCTGCGCGAAGGCCTCCTCCAGGAAGGCCACGTACTTCTTCTTCCGGGCGTCGATGAAGGCGCGCGTCTCGCCGGTGAGCGTGGCGTGCTCGTGGAGGATGATGATGACCTCCTTGCTCCACCCCCGCGTCACCAGCAGGATGTTGTGGCGCATGCACGCCCGGAGCCGCTCCAGTGGATTCGCGATGTCCTGCACTCGCGAGAGGACCTGCTCCTCGAACAGGTCCATCCCGTAGTTCATGATGGCGAAGAGCAGCTGCTCCTTGTTCTGGATGTGGTGGTAGAGGCCCGCCTTCGTCATCCGGCACGCGGCGGCGATCTCCTGCATCGACGTGCCCTCGTACCCCCGGTCACAGATGAGCCGCGCCGCCGTTTCCAGGATGGCGCGGTAGCGCTCGCCCTCGTCCGGCTTCCGTCCTCCGGTGTTCGTCACGTCTGCTCCCTCCTTGAGACCTACCGACCGGTAGGTAGCAGCGCACGACGCGGGGTGTCAATCGCCAAAGCAGGCCCCCAGGCCGATGGCCCTCTTGGTTCCCCTGCTATTTCAAGGGGTTGGGGAGGGGCTGGCGGTTAGACTCGGCGGGCCATGCGGTACGCGCTCGTCCCCATCCTGCTGCTCTGTGTCGCCCTCACGACGGTGGGGGTGGGGGTGTTCACCCTGTTGGAGCGCAACCGGGAGGCCCAGTGGCACCAGTTCGCGGTGGAGCGCCAGGCCCAGTTGGATGAGGCCACGCGCGGGGTGGCGGAGACGCTGGAGGACGTGGCGGAGGACCTGCGCTTCGCCGGGGAGCTGATGTCCCAGCCCGGCACGCTGGCGGAGCACCGGCGGGAGATGCGCGCCCTGTTGGAGGCGGTGGGCCAGTACAAGGTCCTCATCGCCTACGACGCCAGCGGCAAGGAGTGGCTGCGCATGTTGGACCGGCGCTTGGGCAAGCAGGTGGCGCGAGCCCCCGTGCTGGCGCAGATGGCGGAGGCGGGACGGCGGGCCCTGCTGCGGCCGCCGGGGGACGTCACGCTGTCACCTCCCATGGAGGATGGCGGCTTTGACTCGCTGCGGGTCATGGCCACGGCGCTGCCCGTGGATGAGCAAGGCCGGCCCGAAGGCGCGGTGGCGGTGCTGGTCGACACGACGTCCTTCTTCACGCCGCTGCGCATCGTGACGTCAGACCCGGACGCGCGGCTGCTGCTCCTGGGCACGTATGGCCAGCCGACCTCCGCGAGCGACCCCACGCTGGCGGACTGGTTCCGGCGGCTGGAGACAGAGGGCTCATGGGTGCCGGGCTTCATGGCGCTGGCGGCGCGGATGCGCGAGGGCGAGCGCGGCGCGTTGCCGCTTCGCGCGGAGGAGGCCGAGCGCTTGGGGCTGGGCCGCTCGGAGGCCATCGCCGTCTTCACCCCCATCCGCGTCCGCGGCGGCAGCCACTGGGCCGCGGCCACGTTGGTGTCCACCGCGACGCTGCGCTCGCATCAGCAGGCGCTCATCTGGCGGCTCATGGCCGCGGCGTTGCTGGTGGCGCTCTTCCTGGTGACGTTCGCCGTGTACGTGGTGCTGGCGCAGCGCCGCGCGGCCGCCTTGCGTGAGAGCCGTCAGCACGCGGACCAGCTGGCGCACCTGCAAGACAAGACGCAGAAGATTCTCGACCACATTCCTTCCGGCGTGCTGGCGCTCACGGTGGATGGGCGCATCAGCGCGGTGAACCAGGTGCTTCGCGAGCGCATGCCGCCGGACGCCATTGGCGCGCCGTTGGAGACGGCGTTCCCCCAGGCGCCGGCGCCGGTGGTGTCCCGGATTCGCGCCCTGGTGGCGGCCGCCGTGAGCGAGTCGCGCGCCCACGGCATCCTGGGAGAGACGCTGGTGCTCTTCGGCGAGGAGGGCCGGTTCAACCTCCACGCGGTGCCGCTGGAGGCGCGCCACCCGGAGGTCCACACGCTGCTGGTGGTGGAGGACCTGAGCAACGTGCGCGCGCTGGAGACGCAGTTGCTGCGCGCGGAGAAGCTGGCCACGGTGGGCGTGCTGGCCGCCGGCATCGCGCACGAGATTGGCACGCCGCTGGGCGTGGTGCGCGGGCGCGCGGAGTACGTGCTGGGCAAGCTGGGCAAGGAGCATCCGCAGGGTCCCGGCGTCGCCGTCATCATCGAGCAGATTGACCGGGTGAGCCGCACGCTGCGGCAGCTCCTGGACTTCTCGCGCCTCCAGCCCACGGCGGTGCGGCCGGTGCCGCTCAGCTCCCTGCTCCACGACGTTCAGGAGCTGCTGCGCATGGAAGTGGAGCGGCGCGGGGTGCGCTTCGAGGTGACGGTGCCGCAGACGCTGCCTCCGCTGGCGGCGGACCCGGACCAGCTCCAGCAGGTGCTGGTGAACCTGGCGCTCAATGCCTGCCACGCGTGTGGTGAGGGCGGACAGGTGACGTTGACCGCGGCGGTGCCGGAGGCGGAGCCGTGGGGGCTGGTGGCGCTCACCCTCCGCGATGACGGCTGCGGCATTCCGCGGGAGCACCTCAACCAGGTCTTCGACCCCTTCTTCACCACCAAGAAGCGGGGACAGGGCACGGGGCTGGGCCTGACGATGGTGGCCCACGTCGTGCGCAATCATGGTGGCCGGTTGGAGCTGGAGAGTGAGGAGGGCCGGGGCACCTGCGTCACCGTGCTCTGGCCCATCGCGAAGCCCAGCGCGGAGGAGCGGTATGTCGGTTGAGGGACGCATCCTGGTCGTCGATGACCACGTGGACATGGGCCTCATGCTGCGGGAGCCCCTCACGGACGCGGGCTACGCCGTGGACCTGGCCACGGGCGGCGAAGAGGCCATCCAGATGGCGCGCGCGCGGGCCTACGACGCGGTGCTGTGTGACTTGCGCATGGAAGGGGTGGACGGCCTGGACGTGCTGGAGGCCGTGCGGGCGCTCGACGCGGACATCCCCGTGTTGATGATGACGGCCTTCGGCGGCGTGGAGAGCGCGGTGGAGGCGATGAAGCGTGGCGCGTACCACTACTTCACCAAGCCCTTTCGCCTGGATGAGGTGCTGCTCTTCCTCGAGCGGGCCCTGAAGGAGCGCCGGCTCCAGGTGGAGAACCGGGCACTGCGGCGCGCCGCCGCCGAGCGCAGCGGGCTGGGCGCGTTGGTGGGCCGCAGCGCGGCGATGCGAAACCTCTACGAGCTCATCGACCGCGTGGCCCATGCCCAGGCGGCGGTGCTGCTGCGGGGCCCGAGCGGCACGGGCAAGGAGCTGGTCGCCCGCGCGCTGCACTTCCAGGGGCCTCGCGCCTCCGGGCCCTTCGTGGCCGTCAACTGCACGGCGCTGCCGCATGACTTGCTGGAGAGCGAGCTGTTCGGTCACCTCAAGGGCGCCTTCACCGGCGCCACCCACGCCCGTCGCGGCCTCTTCGTGGAGGCGGATGGGGGCACGCTGTTCCTGGACGAGATTGGCGACATGCCGCTGGAGCTCCAGGCCCGCCTGCTGCGCGTGCTGGAGGACGGCGAGGTGCGCGCGGTGGGCGCCGACGGCAGCCGCACCGTGGACGTGCGCATCATCGCCGCCACGCACCAGGACCTGGACGCCCGCGTTCGCGAGGCCCGCTTCCGCGCGGACCTGTTCTACCGGCTCAATGTCGTGAGCCTGCTGTTGCCGCCGCTGTCGGAGCGGCGGGAGGACATCCCCTTGCTGGTGGAGCACTTCACGGCTCGCGCCCGCGCGCGCAACCCTCGCTCCCGGATGCAGTCCTTGTCTCCGGAGGCGGTGGCCGCGCTCGCGACCTTGCCCTGGCCGGGGAACGTGCGTGAGCTGGAGAACCTCATCGAGCGGCTGGCGGTGATGGTGGCGAGCGAGGTCGTGAGTCTGGAGGACTTGCGCCCACACCTGCCACCCGAGGCGCCGGAGGTGCAGCCATTGGTGATGGCGCAGCACGCGCTGTGGCCCCTGCGGCGGCTGGAGGGGGAGTACATCGCGTGGATGGTGACACGCTGCGGCGGGAACAAGACGCGCGCCGCGGAGGTGCTCGGCATCGACGTGTCCACCATCCATCGTCGCGAGCGGGAGCGCGGGTAGGGGCGCGCGGGACACCGTGGTAATCCGCCAGGGGCGTCTGGCGTGATGCAACGGTTCGCCCGCATGTCGCCTGGGCGCTCGGGGCGGGGACAGCGGGCATGGGCATTGCTTGATGTCGCAACGTGAAGTCTTCGTCCATCGCCCGTGCCCTCCTGCTCGGAGGGGATGCGTCGCTCAGCTCGCTCCTGAGGGACGTGCTGGCGGAGCTGGGCATCGCGCTGGAGTCGGGCGCGCCGGCCGGTGGGTGTCCGGACCTCGTGCTCGTCCACGTCGAGCGGGGTGAGAGTCTCCAGCGCCGGCTTCAGCGCGCCCGGGAGCTTTCGCCTCAGCGGCCCATCATCGTGCTGGTGCCCTTCGCCGATGAGCGGCTGATGGGACTCGCCCTGCGGCTGGGCGCCCGCGACTGTTTCGCGCTGGGCCGTCCGCTCGGTGAGCTGCGCCGGGTGTTGCTGGCCCACGTTCCAGGTCACCGGAGCTCCGTATTCATCTCTCCCGGCGGGGCCGTGCCGCCGTCGACCGAGTCGCCCCATGATTGAGCCTCTCGCCGTGTCCTTGGTGCCCGCCACTCCCGCGTTTCCGGACCGCCCGCTCGTCGCGCCGTCCGCTCCTTCCGAAGTGCCGCTCTTCCAGGACGCCGGTCTGCGCGTGACGACCGAGCGGGTCGTCGCCCGGGGCAGGACGCTGCTGCTCGCGGACGTCCAGCGGGTGGAGACGGTGCGGCGCACGCCTCGCATGGTTCCCGTGCTGGCCACGCTGGCGCTGTGCATGAGCGTGGGGCTGCCGGCGCTGTCCGCGCTGTCCGTGTCCAGCAGCACGGCGAAGGGTGTCTACGAGGCGGCGCTGGTCGCCGTCGTCATGGTCATCTTCGGGTGCATTGCGCGGCTCGTCCTGGCCGAGGAGTCGTACCGGCTGGTGCTGCATACCCGCGCCGGCTCGTGGCGCGTGCGCGCGAGCAAGGATCCGAAGTCCCTCATGCTGCTCGCCGGGCTCATCCATGACGCCGTTGTGGCGCGACGGAGGCACTGAGCGGGCCGCAGGCGGCGCTGGCCCGGGAGCGCCGGGCGCGCGTGTCTCGCGGCGCTAAAGCCCGCCATCCCCGCGCTGGCGTTCGGCTTCCAGCGCGTCGTGGATGGGACGGCCCCACTGCTCCGCCAGGGCTCGTCCCTGCGATGAGACGCGGCGAGCCTTCTCCTCCGCGTCGTCCTCGAAGGGCAGCACGGGGTTCTTCGCGTTCCGCTCCAGGACGTCGCGCAGGCGCGGGGCGTCCTCCGTCGTCGGCTCCAGGCCGAACAGCTCGGTGAGCACGCGCGGGCCCTCCGGCTGCAACTGCCGGTAGTCCATCAGCCGCGCCTGGCCTGTCCGCGCGCGGTAGCCTCGCAGGCCCGCGTCGCAGATGGCCGCGAGGACGCGCGCGCCGTATTCATCCAGGGGCATGCCTTCCACTTGCCCGGGCTCCAGGTCCAGGTGCGCGGGGGCCAGCAGTCCCGGCAGCATGTGCGCGCCCCGGTGGTTCTGATGCGACGCCATCACCTCCACCGGGTCCCGGTAGAGGAACAGCCACGGCACGCCAGGGAAGGCGCGCTGGAGCAGCGGAAGCTCCAGGACGTGCCACGCGTCCAGCTTGAGGAACACCGCGCGCTCCTCTGGATGGCGCTGCTGTCCCAGGGCGCCCACCACCGCGCGCAGCCATTCGATGCGCTGCGCGTCCGTGACGCCTGGCAGGCGTTGATGCGCGCGCAGCACCGTGTCCACGGGGCCGGCTTCGGACAGCACGATGTGGCGCGGCAGCGCGGCCAGCAGCTGCGCCACCAGCGTGGAGCCGCAGCGGGACATGTGGAAGACGAGCCCGCGCACTGGCAGGCCGGGCTTCTCAGCGTGTCGTGCCACCAGCGCGTCCATGGACGTCTGATGCCGGAAGAACAGGGCGAACGGGTGTCGGAGCCGCCGCTCAAGCGTCTCGTCGAAGAACGGGTCCGTGAAGCGCTGGCCCCCCAGGTGGCACCAGTCCACGCGCGGCTGCCCGTCGTCCACATGGATGCGCGCGGGCACCCAGCCCTCCAGGTCCGGTGTCATATCCATCGCTCCCGCCAGACCCGGCGAGCGGCGCGCAGGGCCTCGTGGACGTCGTCGGCGGTGAAGTGGCAGTCGTGCGCGGCGCCCAGTTCGACCGCGCGTGCCACGAAGGCCGCGGTGTCCGGCGTCTCCCGCAGCGCGTCCTGAAGCGTGACGTCCTCCAGGACGCGGAGACGGAAGCGCTCTAAGGCCTCAGCGGCCATTCACGGCTCCCGTGAAGATGTCTCTCAGCCAGTCATTCACGTCGCAGTCCAGCACCAGGTGGACGCGGTCGGTGTCGCTGGGGTTGTCCACCCGGTGGGGACGGTTGAAGTCCAGGTACCAGCACTCACCGGGCTGGAGGACGACGCGCTCGCCTCCGAGGAAGAAGGCCACGTCGGGGTGCGTGGTGATGGGGACGTGGAGCCGCACCTCGCCGTCCGCGTAGCCCAGGTTGTAGTCCGTGTGCTCGCGGATGCGCGCGCCCGCCGCGAGCTTCAGCAGCCGCGCGGCGCCAATGGGACACTGAAACGTGGCGAGCACGGCGCGCAGCGCGGGGCAGCGCGCGAGCAGCGGCGTGTCGGCGTAGCGCTCGCGCCCCGTGGGGTCCGGATAGATGCGGCCTTCCATTCCGCCAATGGAGCGCAGGGGCACGCCGCTCCACTCGCCCTCGTATTCGCGCTTATTGAAGTGGGGAACCCACGCCTCGGCGGGCAGGGTCGCGAGCTCTCCCTGGAGCGGCGCGGCGTCGAAGTGGAAGGGCAGGCGGAGGCGGTCGGGCACGGGCGTCGACATGCGGTGCTCCTCGTCGCGGTGATGGGTTCCAGCGTGGCTCATGCCAGCCGCGGAGGCCGGTGCGCCGTCTTGGCTCTGATGAGCGCTGCCTGGGCGCGGGCCAGCGTCCCCTGCGGGTCCTCCTCACCCTCGACAGTCACGGTCGCCGATACCACAGCGGGCGCGCCCGAGGTGTCGTGCAGCTTCTGGCGCCGCGCTTCGGCCCGCGTCGCGTCCACGCCAGGGAGGGCCAGGAGGAACGTCCCGCCTTCCCAGCGCACCGCGAAGCCTCCAGGGACGCTCAGGGCTTCGGTGATGCGGGCGCCGTCTCGCAGCGCGGCGTCTCCCGCGTCGAAGCCCTGCGCCGCGTTGATGTGCCCCAGTCCCACCAGGTCCGCGAGCAGCACGCTGAAGGGCTTGCCATCCCTGCGGCAGCGGCCAATCTCGCGCAGCACCCGTTCTTCGCCCACGCGCCGCGAGTCCAGCCCCGTCAGCGCGTCCACCCGGTACTGTCGCTCCCGCTCCTCACGGGCTGGCCGGGTGTGGCCGCTGTCGGCGAGCGCCAGCATCTGCGCCATGCCGCCAGGGATGGGGAAGGGCCGGGCCACCCAGCGCAGCCGGCGCGGCTGGGGACGCTCCAGGACGAGCGTCAGGCGGAGGCCTCGGGAAGACTCGGAGGCCAGGTCGAGCTGCCGCAGCGTGCTCGCCGGGTCCGCGGTGAGTCCCGCGACGTGCTGGCAGAAGGCCTCGAACGTCATGGCCGGGAAGGGCTCTGGCGGCAGGCCGAGCAGGTCCGTCATCGCGGCGTTGCACGCGTGAGGTTTGCGCCCAGGTGCCACCAGCAGCGCCGCCACGTCCAGGGCCTGCACCGCATCGCGCAGGAGCCCCAGGGCCGATGCTTCGGTGAGCGCGGGCTCCGCCTGGGCCTTCCCGGTGGCCTGGTTCACCCGGGCTCGCTGCTCCAGGTCCTCGGCGACGCGGTTCGCGAGCTCCCGCAGCGCGGCCAGGTCCTCGGCGCCCAGGACGAGCGGGCGTGTGTCGATGACGCACAGCGAGCCCAGCACCTCGCCCGTGGACGTCAGCAGTGGCGCGCCCGCGTAGCTGCCCACGACGCCGTCGCGCACCAGGGGGTTGTCGCGGAAGTAGGGGTGGCGCCGGGCGTCCGGCACGACGAGCGGCTCGCGCCCCTGCACGACATGGTGACAGAACGCCCAGTCGCGCGGCGTGCCCCGGTCCTTCGCGAGAGCGGGCGGCAGGCCGACGTGGGCCTTGAACCACTGGCGCTCGCCCAGCACCAGCGTCAGCAGCGCCACGGGGACACCGAAGGCCAGAGCGACTTCCTTCACGAGCTGCTGGAGCTCCGCCTCGGGGGGGCCGTTGTCGACCAGGTGCATGGCCGCGATGCTCGCCAGCCGTTGCCGCTCCTGCTCACCGGACACCTCCGTCGCGGGGGGCTGTGGCGCGAGCTGTCCGGTGAGCACGCGCCGCAGGGTCTCCCGCATCAGCTCCGAGGCGGCCCGGCGGCTGAGCAACGCGTGGATGCCCAGCGCCTCCTTGAGCTGCCATGCGCGGACGCGCAGCTCGTCGAAGGCGGTAATCACCACGACCTGCGTCTCGGCGGAGTCCTCCTGTTCCCGAAGCCACGTCAGCAGCGTGAAGCCGTCCAGCTTGGGCAGCGCCAGGTCCGTGACGAGCAGCAGGGGCGCGCCGCGCTGGCGCATGACGTCCTGGGCCTCCGCACCATCCTTGGCGACGACACCCTCCAGGCCCTCCTCCGTCACCAGGGACAAGAGGCCAGCGGCTCGCTGCGGGTCGGGCTCGGCGATGAGGGCGTAGCGGCGCATGCGGGAGCGGGGATGCTGCCACGGCTGCGGTCTGGCTCAAGGGGCCGTGTGACGCAGGGGCGCCCGGAGCGGTTGTCTGGCTGTCGGCTAGTCCTGGCGCATCGCGTCGGCGCTGGCGCGCTGGGCCGCGGGCTTCCATGCAACGAGGACCGGGCGTACGCTACCAGGGACTCAGCGTCCCTCTAACGAGGCTTCAGGCATGAGCCATCGCGTCTCGCCTCAGGCGGCTTCTGGTTCGTGGCAGGGGCAGGGGATCTCGATTACGGGACTGGGACTGGTGTCCGCCCTGGCAGGCGATGTGGTCACCAGTTGCGCCGCCGCGCGTGCAGGACTCTCCCAATGGGCGGAGCTGGATGTCCTCGTTTCGGATGAGGACGCGCTGGAGAGCGTTCCCTTGAAGGGGAAGTCCATCCCCTGGCTCACCGATGGATTCGAGGGCATTGGCAGGCTTATCCAACTCGGGCAGGCCGCGCTCGCGGATCTCCTGGAGTACTGTGGCCTTGATGCCGTAGCGCTCCCACGGACGGGGTTCCTCGTGCAACTCTCGGGAGGGGACCTCCTGGAGACACACGTCACCCGGAGTCTCGCGGCCCTGACGGATGCGAAATTGCAGGGCAGCGTCCTCGCTGAGTTCCGCGACGAGCAGGCGCGCGCTCGGGCGCTACTCTCACGCCGGGTGATTCCCGAAACACTGCAACTGAACGGGCTGTCCCTTCCCGCCCACGCCATCCAGCAATGCGTGTTCGGCGGGCCCGCGACTTTCGTCCAGATGCTCGCCCACGCCAGCGAGCTTCTGCGGACTCGGCAGCTCGACCGATGCATCGTCGGCGGCATCGACTCCTACGTGGAACTCGACGTCTTGATGTGTGCGTACGAGCTGGGGCTCGTGAGGACCCCGAGACAGCCCGTAGGGTTCTTTCCAGGCGAAGCAGCTGCCTTCGTGTTGCTGGAGCGAACGGAGGAGGCCCGAGCGCGCGGTGGGCGTATCGAGGCGGCCTTGGGGGCCATGGCCCTCCATCGGGAGTCCTTTCACCGGTTCTCAGGTGCAGCTCGCGTGGGCACCGCGCTCTTCAAGTCCATGTCGAGCTGCCTCGAGCAGAGCAAGGACGCCACCCGGCAGCCTGACCTCGCAATTGTCAATCTGAACGGCGATGAGTTCCGCGCCAGAGACTTCGGTACGACACTCGTCCGGTTGGCTGGCGTGGGTTTACCGTCCCACTTCCGGCAATGGTATCCGGTTGAGCAATTTGGAGAGGTTGGCGCGGCCACGGGGGCTGCTTCAATCTGCCTGGGCGTGAGAGGATTTGCTCGGAATTACGCCAGGAGCCCGAGCATCCTCGTGGCCCTGCTTGATGAGCAGGAAGCCCGCGGCGCCTTCGTCCTGGAGAACGCCCACGAGCCGTCTGGCGGGAGGGCCCCATGAGTGGCGATAATGAAGACCACATCGAGAAACTCAAGACTGACGAGTCCCATCAGGATGGGGAGGGCAACGGCTGTGTCACCCGTTGCATCTGGGAGAGGCAGGGAGGCAAGTTCGTCTGCAAGAAGGCAGGGCACGACCACAAAGAGAACGGCTTCAACTATCAGCTCGCCAATGAGGCGGACTGGTACAACCTGGACTTCTACAACCCAGGCGAGGCCCGGCAGCGGTTCGAGCAGATTTTCAATACCCCCATCAAGGCCGCGTACCGTGACCCCACGAAGGTCGACAAGGTCTGGTACATGGGGGCCGGCCCTTATTCCCATCTCAACTTCAAGGGCAGCGACTGGTGGCCCTGGGCCAACAACGCCCACCACATCATCCCGGTTGATGACGTGTTGACGAGTCTCCTGAAATTCGACGAACTCCAGTTGCTCCAACAGGCGAAGTACAACGTCCATAAGGGCGTGAACATCATCTACCTGCCCAAGTCAGAGAGGCGCAGCAGGCTCTATCAACTTCCCAGGCATCCCAAGTATCACAGCACCTACAGCAGGGATGTCCGGCTGGCGGTCGACAGGGTCAAACTGAAGCTCACCAAGGCGAAGGATTCCGAGGACAAGAAGAACCACAAGGCCGTCACCAAGGAGACGGCCCCGGACCTCGCCAATCACCTGCACCAGTTCTCGAAGAGGACTCGCGCGGACCTGCGGGAGTTCGGGCTCAGCAGCCCCGGTTCGCATATCAATCAGCTCTTCGAGTGGATGAACTCACGCTAGCACGCCACATCCCCACGCACGAAACCATGGCCTCATACGTCATCTTTCATGAAGCTTCCGACCCGAAGAACTGCCTCCTCGGAAAGTGCCCCGAAGCATTGGATGAGAAGCGCTGGAGGATTGCGGAAGGGCTGCGGATGGATGAACGCTACCCGCCGGATGTCACGCTGCAGATGGACGAGGAGCACCGGGGCCTCAACGTTCCCGACCTGGTCGCCAACACCCTCCACCTGTGCATCGTCTCCGGCAGACTCAAGGCGCTGCTCGAGCAAGAGTCAGGCGCCAGTATCGAGTTCCTTCCCGCGGCGATCGCCAATCACAAGGGGCGGCGCGTGTCTGGCGAGTACTTCATCGCGAACGTGCTGGATACCTACGATTGCGTTGACCGTGACAAGAGCGACTTCGACACCTTCGCGAGCAATCCCGACGAGTTCACCGGCTTGTTCCGACTCAGCCTTCGCGAGGACGAGCTCCCCGCGAACGCGAAGCTCTTCCGCATCAAGCCCATGGGCACTGTGCTCGTCATCCGCGAGGACTTGCGCGCCGCGCTTGAGGCGAAGGGCATGACGGGAGTCAACTACATCGCCATGGGTAAGCGCTGTAGCATCTACTGACCCCGCTTGCTGGGATCGTTATGTCCTCGCTCCGACCTACTCCCTTGGAAGTCATCCGGGATGACACGCTGTTCTCGCTGGGAGAGGCCCTTCGCTCCCTGCGGGTTGGAGATGCTCGCGAACAATCCGGTGAGGCCTATTCCACGGTGGCGCTCTGCCACCGCCGCCTGGCTTTCTGCGCCCTGCTCGCCCAGGCCGATGTCGGCAGGTTTGCCACCCATCTCTGTCACTCCGGTCGGGCTCGCCTCCAGTTCCTGCAGCTCGTCGCCGCCGGGCATGGAAGTGAGCCCCTCTACCGCTGCGCCAGCAAGGCCTTCTCCTTCATTGATGCGCTGACGGCGGGGCAGCTGGACCTGGCTGTGGAGATTGCCCGCCTCGAAGCAGGCAGGAGTGACCCTTCTCATGAGTACGAGGAGGACTTCCTCCTGCACCACTTCCTGCACCGTTTCACGATGCAGTTGCACGCAGGCGTGGCTTCCGAGCTGTCAGGGATTCTGGACCGGTGGGAGTCCGTGCTCCAAGGCAAGGAGGACGGCTATCTCATGGTCTGCCGGGCGCTGCATGCGCGAAGCGCCCTGGACTTCAACCAAGCGATGGAGGGCGTCATCGCGGAGCGCATCCTCACCTTCAAGAATAAGCCTCGCGACGAGGGGCCCAACGACGAGCTGCGTCGCACTGAGGGGGCCATCTTCATGAACGGATTGGCGCTCCTGAGGCTCGCTGAGTTGTGCGGGCTGGAGACGTTTCGCGAATATCCGACCCTCCCGGGGATGGCCCGCGTTCCACTGGGTGGACGACTTCCCCCCGTAGACGGCTGGCGTGCTCCGCTCACTGGCACCCTTGACTGACAGGGCGGTCAAGTCCCGAAGCTTGTGTCGTGGGTTCGAGGGAGGACAGCGCTTCGGAGGCATCAATCAGCGGCGATGGCGAGCCCGGCCTTCAGGCTCGTAGTCATGGCGTTTGTGTTGGGTTGTTTGGGATTGTCTGGAGTTGTTGCTTCTATTGGTTGGTGCCTCGTGGTGTTGAGGTGGCTTTGTCGGACGTCGATGGTTGAGCAGGCGTGTTTTGATTTGCGTCTACTATCGAGGCCTGGGGGTAGCGGATGAAGAGCCGGCGAAGTGCGCCGCGCTGCCGGCCCATCTCCTGCGCGCGCGACGCCGCGTCCACCACCAGCATCAGCGTCAGACCCACCCACGCGGGGACCAGGGGGATAACCCAGCCCGGGTCCGACGCCAGCCACGCCACCAGCGCCGTGTGCAGGACGGCGAGCGTCACCGCCCACCGGAGGACCGCGCCGGACGTGCGCGCGCGCCGGCAGCGCCTGGCGAAGGCCGCGAGCACCGCCGCGGTCTCCAGGACGCCCAGCAGCGCCACCAGCCCCGAGGAGCGCATCAGCCGACCCGAGCGCAGGTTGTCCAGGGCGAAGGCGTGAATCTCCACGCCGGGCACGGCCACCTGGCCGGGCAGGGTGCTCTGTCCATGCAGCCCCGTGGCGGTGACCCCCACGAAGACCGTCTTGCCTCGCAGCGCCAGGTCCAGGCCCACCGAGCGCGGGTCCGTGTGCAGCAGGTCCGCCAGGCTCACCCGGGGCAGCCAGTTGGGCGCGGGCAGCCGCATCAGCGGCGCGCCATGGTCCACGGCCGCCAGTACGCGCAGGGGCTCCGCTCGCTCGGGCATCAGGTGCAGCGCGGTGGCCAGCGCCAGGGAAGGCCAGGCCTTCCCGCTGACGCCCACGGCGTAGGGATAGCGCCGGATGACGCCGTCGCCGTCCACCAGCATGTTGAGGGTGCCACTGCCCCGGGCCGCCATGCGCAGGGGCGCGATGCTGCCCGCCACCTCCTGGGCCTGGAGCCGCAGCGCCTGGGCGGGCAGGGCCAGCGGCGTGCCCAGGGCGCCGTCCTCGAGGGGCGCCATCACCGGGACGTCGTCCGTGAGCGCGGCGGCTCCCAGGACGACACCGTGCCCCTCCGAAATCGCCTCGGCCAGCCGGGCATCGCCGTCGCGCGCGCGGAGCCGCGCCTCCAGGTCCACCGCCAAGGCTTCGCCCGCGGGCTGCTCCGTCAACCCCGAGCGGCGCAGCGCCTCCAGGATGTCCTCACCCAGCTCCAGCGCGTCACGCGGCCCGGGCTGGTCGAAGACGACGTCCACCGCCACGGCCGCGGGGCGCTGGGCGGCGAGCGCCTGGAAGGCACGAGCCCACGTGGTGCGTGACAACGGCCAACGCTCGCCCAGCGTCGCGAGGGCGCGGTCATCCACTTCCACCAACACCAGGTCCGCGCTGGGCGGCACGGCGGGCAGCAGCCGGCTCACCGCCTGGTCGTAGAGGGAGCGCTCCAGGAAGCCGGGCGCGCCACCCGTGGCCGCCGTCACCACCGCCAGCGCGATGCCCACGCATGCGCCCAGTCCCCGCGCGACGGCGGGCGAGGGCAGACGGAGACCGTCGCGGCGGTGGGGCTCGGCGGGACTGGAGTCCATGGGCGGGGCCTGCTGGCGGACAGGGCCCGGCCATCATGCGTGCGCGGATGGGCGCACGCAACGCAGCAGTCTCAGGGCTGGACGTCGAAGGCGTAGATCTTCGAGGGGAAGCCCACGAAGCCGTCACCGTCCACGGCCATCACCCGCCAGAACCACTTGCCCTGACGGGGCCCGGGAAGCGCCAGCTCGGCGCTTTCGGTGTCATACGTCTGGACCCCCGCGGCGAAGTCCGCCGTGCGAGCCACCTCCACGCGGTACGTCGCGGCGCCCTCCAGCGTCCGCCAGGACACCTTCGGGGGCGTGGCGAACGCGCCACCCCGAGGGCCCACCAGCGTGGGCGCCGGCAGCAGCGGGCGAGGCGGCTCTGGGGGCGAGCCCAACTTCGCGCGCGAGCCATGTCCGCCAGCGACTTCGACCTCTGCCTGCTCCGCGCTGAGGGCCACCATGCCTTCCAGCGTCTCCAGCCGGCTGGTGCCGTCGTCCTGGGCCGACACGCGGAACCGGGTGCCCCGCACACCGGCCACCGCGCCGCGCGTGCGGACCTCGAAGATGGAATCCGCGCCACCCGGCGCCGCGTTCGTCTCCACGGTGCCGCGCAGCAGGTCCAACTGCACCTTGCGCTGGAGGTTCGCCATCAGCGCGATGGTGCCCATCTTGATGAGGCTGTTCTCCACCACGCGCGCAGTGCTGCCGTCCGCCAGGGCCAGCTCCGCCTGGGCGTCCGCGCCGGTGCGCAGCAGCTCACCCGGGTAGAGCGAGTCACCCACCGTCCGCGCGAGGAGCTGGGCCTCCGTCGCGCCCGCCTCCACCTCGCCGCTGGCCGCCCGCAGCCGGGCCACCGCGGGCTGGGCGGGCCGCTCCACGTAGGCGAACTGCAGCTGTGCGGGCTCACCCTCCACGGACGGCGGCGCCATGGCGGACACGCGCGTGCGGGGCACGCCCGCCGCCACCAACACGTCCGCGGCCCGCTTCGCCGCGGCCAGGCCTCGGCCGTCCAGCCGGTCCGCGTCCGGGAGCTTCGCCGCCACCGTCACGGAGCGGATGGCGGGGCGCGCCAGGACCGCCTGGGCCACGTGCGCCAGGCACGCGTCCGTCTCCGCGCCCTGGGGCGCCAGCGGCCGGCCGAACACCATCCGGCCGCTTTCGAAGCGCAGCCCGCCGCACGGCGCCTGCGGCTGCGCGGCGAACGCGGGCGCACCCGCGAGCACCACCGCCATCATCCAAGGGGCTGTCCGCATCAACGCGTGCCTCCTCCCGTCGAAGGCTCGGCGACCTTCACGATGTTGAACTCGACGCGACGGTTGTTCTCGCGCCCCTTGGCCGTCTTGTTGGTGTCCACGGGCTTCGCCTCACCATAGCCCACCGCGTCCAGCCGCTGCGCCGCGATGCCTTCCTTCACCAGGAAGGCCACCACGTTCCTCGCCCGCCGCTGGGACAGGTCCAGGTTCTTCGCGTCATTGCCCTGGGCATCCGTGTGGCCTTCCACACGGACCACCTGAATCCGCGGGTTCGCCTTGAGCGTGGAGGCCACCTGCCGCAGCAGGCTGTGGGACCTGGCCAGAATCACGTCCCGGCCCGTGCCGAAGTACACCTTGTCCAGGATGACGATGCGCGCGCCCTCCACGCGCACCTGCGCCTTGCCCTTGTCCGGGCAGCCGTCGTCATCCTTCACGCCGTTGATGGTCTCCGCCTCCAGCGGGCACTGGTCCACGGCGTCCGGGATGCCGTCCTGGTCGTTGTCGTCGTCGGGGCAGCCGTCCTCGTCCTCGAAGCCGTCCAGGTCCTCCGGCTCGTTGGGGCACAGGTCCTCCGCGTCGAAGATGCCATCCTTGTCGGTGTCCACCGGCGCGGGCGGCAGCGCCAGGGGCGCCGGGGCCGGCGTGGGCTGGCCCGCATCGGAGGGCGGCTGGTGGGCGTTCGGGTCATCCGGGCAGCCGTCCTCGTCCTGGAAGCCGTTGAGGGTCTCCGGCTCGGTGGGGCACACGTCGGCGACGTCGGGGATGCCGTCGCCGTCGTCGTCCGGGTCCAGGCACTGGTCGTCGTCCTGGAAGCCGTCGTAGTCCTCAGGCCCCAGGTCGCAGACCGGCGCCGCGGCGGCGGGGCCTGCCTTGGACTCGAACGGCGTCCAGGCCACATCCGCGAGCACTCGGAAGGACGGGGTGCCATAGCCCCGCGACAGACCCGGGCCCGCGCCCACATGCGCGGCCAGGCCCGGCGTGAAGCGGTACTTCAGCGCGGCCAGGACTTCCATGGGCCGCTCCTCGGAGCTCGTCTCCTTCAGACCCAGCGCACCCGCCAGGGTGGCCTGCGCCGTGAGGGCCCGCGTGAGGGGCACCTCGGCGCCCACCGCGTAGGCGAACTCGTTGCCCACGCGCAGGTTGCGCAGCTGCTCCTCGCGGCGGACGTTGAAGCCCACGTTGGCCAGCAGGCGGACGGCGGTGGTGGCCCACTCCGCCACGAAGCGCGGCTGGAACGTCACCGTGTCCGAGCCCAGGAACTTCGAGCCACCGCCCGTGGGCAACGTCAGGGGCGCCGTCACGGCCAGGTGGATGCCGCTGCCCGTGGAGAGCAGGCGGACCTTCGGCACCAATCGCAGGTCACCCACGCCCGTGGTCCCCACGCCGTTCGACAGGTCTGGCGCCACCGCGGCGGCGGGCTCGGAGGTCGTGTGGGAGATGGGCAGCGCCACGCCGAGCTCCACCCGGTCGAACAGGGAGATGGCGCCCATCAGGTCCAGCGTGAGCTGGCTGTCCACGATGCGGTAGAGGAACCGGTCCGCTCGTGGGTCCACGAGGTTGAGCGGGTCATCCGCGTAGTTGAGCGACGCGCCCAGGTTCCAGGACAGATGCGGCGCGATGCGCGCGCCGTGCATGCCGAGCACGTCATAGGCGCCCGGGGCCGGCTTGTACTGCTGCACGTCGATGGCCTGCGACGCCGCGGGTTGGGCGCTGGCGGTGGCCCAAGCCACCAGCAGCAACGGGGCGGCGAGCCGTGTCACGCGGCGAAGGAAGCTGCGCGGTGCGGACGGTGTGTAGTCAGGAAGGGGCATGGCGGGTCGAGGCAGAGGCGGGCCCCGTCGAGGAGCCGCGAAGGTTGTCACCGGCGGATGACCGACTCAAGAAGCGATGAGCAGGAACATCCGCCGGTGTCGTGACAGAGCGGAGGCGTTGAGTCAGGCGGCCCGGACGGAGCGGCTTCCCGTGCGGCGCGGGCGGCGCAGCAGTGGCAGGGCGAGCAGCCACAGCGCCAGTGGAGCGAAGGTGCCCGCGCCGCCGGTGCTGCAGCCGTGGCCCGCGATGGTGAAGTCGTCGTTGGCATCCAGCGGGTGGGTCCCGCCGGAGACTTCCTCGCCATCGCCGGCGCCGCCGCCATCCGTGTCGGCGTTGTTCGGGTCCGTCTCGCCGTCGTCGAGCGCGCCGTCGTGGTTGGCGTCCTCCACCCCGTCGTTCAGGCCGTCACCGTCCGTGTCCGGATTGAGTGGGTCGGTGGGGTTGGTGCCCTGCACCTCCACACCGTCGCTCAGGCCGTCGTCATCCGTGTCCGCGTCGTTGGGGTCGGTCTCCGTGGCGTCGACGCGGCCGTCGTGGTTGGTGTCCTCCTCGCCGTCCATCAGGCCGTCGCCGTCCGTGTCCGGGTTCTTCGGGTCGGTGGTGGTGGCCGGGTCCGCGTCCGGGCGGAAGTGGGGCGAGTCGCGGTCCGTATCCGCCGGAGCGCTCTCCCGCGTCACGCCCAGCTCCGTGCCGTCCAGGAGGCCGTCGTTGTCGCTGTCCGGGTCCAGCGCGTCGATGAGGCCGTCACCATCCGTGTCGGTGATGCCGTCGATTCCGTCCGGCACGCCGTCGGAGTCACTGTCCGCGTTGTGGGGATCGAGCCCCAGCGCGATTTCGGTCGCGTCGTCGATGCCGTCGAGGTCGGCGTCGAGGTCGTCCGTGGCCAGCCGCGGATCCGTCTCGTCCGGGTCCACCCGGCCGTTGTGGTTGGCGTCCTCGATGCCGTCACGCACGCTGCCACCGTCCGTGTCCGCGTTGAGCGGGTCCGTCACCGTCGTCGGATCCGCGTCCGCCACGAAGCGCGTCATGTCCGTGTCGGTGCCCTGGGGCTCGGTGAGGCCCCGCTCCAGGCCGTCCGACAGCAGGTCGCCGTCGGTGTCCCAGCGCTTCGGGTCCGTCTCACCCTCGTCGACGATGCCGTCGTGGTTGGCGTCCTCGTTGCCGTCCAGGAGGCCGTCGTCGTCCGTGTCGTCGTCGAGCGGATCCGTCCCGGCGACCTGCACCTCGATGCCGTCCGGCAGGCCGTCACCGTCCGTGTCGGGGTTGTTCGGGTCGGTGCCCAGCGCGAGCTCCTCCGCGTCCGTGAGGCCGTCGTTGTCCGCGTCGGCGGTGACCACCCAGGTGTAGGTGGCCGGCGTGGCGTCCACGTTGCCCACCGCGTCCACGGCGCGCACGTGGAGCGTGTGCGAGCCCAGCGCCAGGTCGTTGAAGGTGACCGGGGCCGTGCACGGCGCATGGGCCGCGCCGTCCAGGCTGCACTCGTAGGTGACGTTCGGCTCCGAGGCATCGAAGTCGAACGTGGCCACGGCCGGGGCCTCCGTCAGCGGCGGGCCGCTGGTGATGACCGTCTCCGGCGCCGTGGTGTCCACCGTCCAGGTGAAGGAGGCGGGCGTCGGGTCCACGTTGCCATCGGTGTCACGGGCGCGGACCTCCAACACATGCTCGCCGTCAGTCAGGCCGGTCAGCTCGCCCGGGTTGTCGCAGGCCGAGAAGGGCGCACCGTCCAGGCTGCACTCGTAAGTGACGGGAGCCTCATCCGACGCGAACCCGAAGGTGGCCGTGTCGGAGGCGCTCAGCGCCGGCGGCGTCTGGGTGAAGGTCGTCTCGGGCGGCTCGGCGTCCACGGTGAACGTGTGTGTCACCGCGTCGCTGCTGTTGCCGGCCTCGTCCGTCGCGGTGACGGAGACGGTGTGCGGACCCTCCGCCAGCGTCGTGCCGACCGGGAGCGTCCACTGGCCCGAGGCATCCGCCTCCGCCGTGCCGACGGTGTTGCCGTCGACCACGATCACCACCGTGCTGTGCGGCTCCGCGGTGCCGGTGTACGTCACCATCGCGGTGTCGAGCACTTCGCCGCTGGCGGGGGAGGTGATGGCCACTGCGGGCGCTTCGGTGTCCACCTCCCAGGTGTGCGTGGCCGGCGTCGCGTCCACGTTGCTCGCGCCGTCCACTGCGCGCACCGCCAGGGTGTGGCCGCCGTCCGCCAGCGGACCGAACTGCGCCTGCGCCGTGCACGCCGTGAAGGCCGCGCCGTCCAGGCTGCACTCGTATGTCACCGGGGACTCGTTCGAAGAGAAGACGAAGGACGCGAAGGTCTCGTTCGTCAGCGCCTCCGGGCCACTGTCGATGGCAGTGTCCGGCGCCGTGGTGTCCACCGTGAAGGTGACGCTCGCCGGGGCGCTGTCGTTGCCCGCGGAGTCGGTCGCCGTGACGACGGCCGTGTACGTGTCATCACCCAGCGACACCGGCGGCGTGAAGCTCCAGTTGCCGGAGCCGTCCACGGCGATGGGGCCGTAGGTGGTTCCGCCCAGTGTCACGTGGACGGACACCGCACCCTGCGCGGAGCCGGTGAGCGTCACGGTGCCCTCATCGAGCACCGCGCCAGAGGCCGGCGACGCGATGACCGGCGGAGCTGGCGGCGTCACGTCCACCGTCCACATGTAGGCGGCAGGCGAGGCATCCACGTTGCCCGCGCCGTCCACCGCGCGGACCCACAGGGTGTGCTCGCCCTCGGCGAAGCCCTGGAACGTCACAGGGCTGGCGCAGGCGGTGTACGTCGCGCCATTCACGCTGCACTCGAAGGTGGAGCCCGCCTCGTTGGCGGCGAGCTCGAACGTCGCGGACGTCGCGTTCGTCGGTGAGGTGGGGCCGGACACGATGACGGTGTCAGGCGCCTCCGTGTCCACGGTCCACGTGTGCTCGGCCGGAGTCGGGTCCACGTTGCCCACGGCGTCCACCGCGCGCACGAGGAACAGGTGCTCGCCATCCGCGAGGCCGGCGTACGTCACCGGCGAGGCGCAGGGCGCGAACGACGCGCCGTCCAGGCTGCACTGGAAGCCCACGCCGCCCCCTTCGGAGCGCAGCTCGAAGGTGGCCGACGTCTCGCGCGTGAGCGCCGCCGGAGCGGCGTCGATGAACGTCTCGGGCGCCGTCAGGTCGATGACGAAGCCGTGGGACACCGGGCTGGAGGAGTTCCCCGCCGCGTCCACGCCGGTGGCGATGATGGTGACGGGGCCTTCCGGCTGCGCATCCGGAAGCGTGAAGGTCCAGTCGCCGTTCGCGTCCACCGCGATGGGGCCATATGTGGCGTTGCCCACCTCCAGGTAGACATGGCTGCCCGCGTCACCCGTGCCAGTGAGGGTCGGCGTCGCGGTGCCCACCTCGGCGCCGTTGGGGGGTGAGACGATGGCCGGATCATCCGGCGGCGTCAGGTCCACCGTCCACGCGTGCACGGCCGGTGTCGGGTCGACGGTGCCCAGGGCATTCACGGCCCGCACCGCCAGCGTATGGGGGCCTTCAGCCAGGCCGCTGAACACCGCGGGGCTGACGCAGGACGCGAAGGCCGCGCCGTCCAGGCTGCACTCGAAGCCGACGCCGCCGTTCTCCGTGCGGAGCGTGAAGGTCGCGGACGTCTCGTGGGTGAAGGCCGCGGGGCCGGAGTCGATGAAGGTCTCCGGCGTGGACAGGTCGATGGAGAAGTCATGCGACGTCTCCTCGCTGGTGTTGCCCGCCGCGTCCGTCGCGGTGGCCTCCACGGTGTGCGGTCCCTCCTCGAGGGCCTCCGGGCTGGCGATGCTCCAGTTTCCGTCGCCGTCCGCCGTCACCGTGCCCACCACGTCACCGTCCACCACCACCGTCACTTGCGCGTAAGGCTCTGCGGTGCCCTCAAAGACAGGCGTCGCGGTGGCGATGGTGTCGCCGTCGCCGGGCAGGGTGATTTCCGGAGCGTCCGGAGCCACCGTGTCCACGGTGAAGGAGGTGGGGGCGCTCGGGTCGCTCACGTTGCCCGCGGCGTCCGTGGCCGCCACCGTGACGGTGTGAGCCCCCTGGTCCAACATCACGGGCGGGGTGAAGGTCCAGTCGCCATTCGCATCCACGGGGGCGGTGCCCAGCACGGTGCCATCCACCGTCACCGTCACCAGGGTGCCCGGCTGCGCCGTACCCGAGATGACAGGCTGCTGCGTGGGCACCGAGACGCCGTTGGCCGGCACGTTGATGGCAGGCGCGTCCGGCGCGGTGGTGTCCACGGTCCAGGTCCGGGTGGCGGGCGTGGGGTCCACGTTGCCCGCGGCGTCCACCGCGCGCACCGCGAAGGTGTGCGCGCCGTCCGCAAGGCCCGTCATCGTCACGGGGCTGGTGCAGGCGGCGAAGGGCCCTCCGTCAATCGAGCACTCGAAGGTGGCCGGCGTCTCGCTGGAGGTGAAGCTGAACGTCGCCTCGGTGTCCGCCGTCGCGCCCGAGGGGCCACCGGCGAGGGTGGTGTCCGGCGCGGTGCTGTCGATGGTCCACGAGTAGACGGCCGGCGTCGGGTCCGTGTTTCCAGCCGCGTCCACGGCGCGGACCTCCAGCGTGTGGTTGCCCTGCGACAGCGCCGGGAAGGTCAGCGGGTCGGTGCAGGGCGTGAACAGCACCTCCCCGTCCAGCCGGCATTCAAACGTCACGGTGCTCTCGTTGGCGCTGAAGTCGAACGTCGCGTCCGCGGAGGTGGACAGCATTGGCGGCGTGCTGGCGAAGGTCGTCTCCGGTGCCACCGTGTCCACGGTCCACGAGCGGGTGGCGGGCGTGGCATCGACGTTCCCGGCGGCGTCACGGGCGCGCACCGCGAAGGTGTGGTTGCCCTCGGCCAGGCCGGTGAAGGACGTGGGCGAGGTGCAGGCGGCGAAGGTCGCGCCGTCCATGCTGCACTCGAAGGTGGCGGGGCTCTCCGTGGCGTTGAAGGTGAACGCCGCGCTGCTCGAGGACGTCATGCCGGACGGTCCCGTGAGCAGGGTGGTGTCCGGCGCCACCGTGTCCACGGTCCACGAGCGGGTGGCGGGCGTGGCATCGACGTTCCCGGCGGCGTCACGGGCGCGCACCGCGAAGGTGTGGTTGCCCTCGGCCAGGCCGGTGAAGGACGCGGGCGAGGTGCAGGCGGCGAAGGTCGCGCCGTCCAGGCTGCACTCGAAGGTGGCGGGGCTCTCCGTGGCGTTGAAGGTGAACGCGGCGTTGGCGGAGTTCGTCGTCCCCGAAGGACCGCTGACGATGCTGGTGTCGGGAGCAGACGTGTCCACCGTCCAGGTCCGGCTGGCAGGCGTGGCGTCGATGTTGCCCGCCGCGTCCACCGCGCGCACCTGGAGGGTGTGGTTGCCCTGGGACAGGCCCGTCAACGTCCGCGGATCCGAGCAGGCGGTGAAGGCCGCGCCATCCAGCGCGCACTGGTACGTCACGCCACTCTCATTGGAGCCGAAGTCGAACGTGGCGCTGGCGGAGTTCGTCAGGCCGGACGGGCCGCTGACGATGGTGGTTTCTGGCGCCACGGTGTCCACGGTCCACGCGCGGGTCGCGGGCGTCGGGTCCACGTTGCCACCCACGTCCACCGCGCGCACCAGGAGGGTGTGGTTTCCCTGCGCCAGTGACGCATAGGTGGCCGGCGAAGCACAGGACGTGAAGGCCGCGCCGTCCAGGCTGCACTCGAAGGTGACGGGGCTCTCGTTGGACGCGAAGGTGAAGCTCGCGCTGGTGGAGGCCACCGCCCCGGTGGGCCCGGTGAGGATGTTCGTGTCCGGGGCGACGGTGTCGACGCTGAAGCTCACCTGCGTGGGCGGGCTGACGTTTCCGGCCGGGTCACTGGCCGTGACGGTGGCGGTGTGCGTGCCCTCCGGGAGCGTCGCGCTGGTGCAGGACCAGGCGCCGGTGGTCGCGTGCGCCGTGGCGCTGCAGACCTCGACGCCATCAATCACCACGCTCACGGTGCTGCCGGGCTCGGCCGTGCCGGTGAAGACGGGCGCGCTCGTCACCACGACGCTGCCGGGCGCCGGGGCCGTCACCACGGGCGCGTCCGGAACGGACACGACGATGGTCGTCGGCCCGGTGGTGCTGGGGGAAGGGGAGCTGGTCGCGGAGCTGGCGGGCGCGCCGCGCTCACCCTCCGCGGTGATGGTGGCCTGATTGGCGATGACGCCGGAGGCATCCGCGTTCACCACGGCGCGGAAGCGGATGCTCGTGCTCTGGTTCAGCGCCAGGCTGCCGCCCAGGGTGGCCGTCGCGCCCGTTCCCAGGCGCACGGTGATGACGCCCGCGGCGCTGACCTCACCCACGTCGTCTCCCGACGCATCCGTCACCGCGCCCGCGTTGGGGCCGGAGACCACCTCCAGCGAGCCCGGCATATAGGTGAGCTGGGAGGGGAGCGGGTCGGCGAGGACGGTCTCGATGCTGACGTCGTCACCGGTGTTGGTGGTGACGATGGTGTATTCAATGACGTCGCCGCCGCGCAGCGAGCCGTCCGCGCGGGGATTCACGGGCGACGCCGTCTTGTACGTGTTGGTGAAGTCCGGCCGGAGCGTGGCGATGGACGTCGCGAAGGCGCCCAGGATGTAGGAGTCACCGGAGGACGTCGCGGTCACCGTCATGGACGTGGCGCCGCCCGAGACACGGTCGGTGATGTCCACGATGTCCAGGTCCACGCCGGACATGCTCCCCTGCGCGCCCGTCAGCCGGGGCAGGTCATTGGCATGCGTGGCCGAGCTGCCCAGCTCCGAGCGCGTGCCGTTGAAGAAGTTGTTCGAGGGGTTGCTGCCATCGGAGATGGCCACGCCGTTGACGCGGAACTGGTCGCCGGTGCGCGTGGCGTCACCTTCAAAGGCCAACACGCCCAGCTTGGCGTCGAAGCCAGACGGCGGGACATTGAAGCCGGACAGCGTCACCGTCTGGGGATTGTTATTGCTGACGTAGTCCATGCCATCGAAGAGCGTCAGGTTGCGGATGGGCGAGCCCGGGTGCCGGTAGAAGACGACCAGCGCCCAGGCGCTGAACGGGTCCGTGCTGTTGAGGCTGGCGATGGGGGCCGCATCCACGTCACTGACCTCGAAGACGCCCGTGCCATGGGCGGCGACCAGGCTGGTGACGTCCGCGGAGGATTCGTAGATGTACCGGCCATTCGGGGCGTAGCTGTGCGTGACGTCCGCCGTCAGCATTTGTGAGAACACGCCCGGCCGGCTGAGCTCCGCGGTGGTGTCCGGCGTCCGGTTCGACGTGGTGGTGGACAGGTGCGCCGCCCAGTACAGGCGCGCGTACGTCACGATGGCGCCCGCGGGAATCTGCAGCGCGGCCCGCGTCCGGGCCTGGGTGGCCGACACGGACGTGTCTGCGAAGGCCGTGCCCGTCTCAATGGTCCAGTACACGTCCACGGAGTCATCCGACGTGTTCGACCCGCAGCTCCCCACGGTGCCCACCAGAGGGCTGGGAACTTCGCTGGAGCAGTCCTGGGCCAGCGTGTTGCCCACCATGAGGATGTCGCCGCGCTGATTCGCGGTGTGGCGCAGGACGGGGGCCGCCGTTGCCTGGGCCGCCGATACGGCCACCAGGAGGGCAAGCGCCCAGGACAGACGTGTTGTCTGCCTTCTGGTTTGGGGCCGTGCGGCATAGGCCGAGAAAGCGCCGTGAGGCGTGGAATCCCAGACTAGTAACTGCCGCCGGGGGGAAGGCTCGTTGGGGATCGGGGCTGGCTCAGTCACGCCGAGATGCCAGAGCAACCGGGGTGCCAACGTGAAATAGTGAAGCCTCAGCCGAATTATCTGCGTTTGAAGCCAGCCTGGAACGCAACAGGAGGGTGGTTGTCCGGAGCCTGGATCTGGTTTCTGGAATCTGGAAACGCGTGCGGTGGGGCGCTTCGCGGACACGGCGAACGGAAGTCTGGGATTGCTGATCTGGAGCCCGGGTGGACTCGCGTGCGGCGGCAGGGGCGCGAACTACACCGCGGCGGCGGCGAGCAGGCGGGAGACGTGCTCGGCCAGCGCGGGCAGCGGCTGGGGCTTGGAGAGCACCAGGTCCACGCCCAGCGCCTGCGCGCGGTCGGTGAGCTCCTGGGTGGCGAACGCCGTCAGCAGCACCACCCGCGTCTGGGGGGTGAAGCGGCGCACGAAGTCCGCCAGCATCAGCCCTTCTTCGGAGAGCGTTCCGCTCAAGCGCAGGTCGCTGATGACCAGGTCGTAGCGGCCCGTCGTCATCAGGTCCAGCGCTTCATCCAGCGCGCCCGCCGAGTCCACGCGGTAGCCGGCCCCGGAGAAGAACTGGCCCAACACCCAGCAGAGGGAAGACTCGTCGTCGACGATCAGGATGTTCTGGGCCACGGGGCGGGCCCTCAAGCAAGCTCAGGGCCAGGGACGGGCTTGTCTCGGTTCCATGTAAATTCCGATGCTTGCTCCCGCGCTCCGGCCCGCGACTGCGTGCTGTGTCCAGGCTACGGATCCGGTTTCTGGAATCCGGACCGGTTGATGCCCAGGCGCTTGAGCCGCTCGTAGAGGGAAGAGCGGGGGATGCCGAGCCGCGCGGCGGCGCGCTCAACGTGCCCGTGCTCGCGGCGGAGGATGCGCTCGATGTGGCGGCGCTCCAGCGCCTCGAGGGTGAGGTGGTCGTCGGCGTCGGAGGCGGCCTCGTTGGCGACGGCCTCGAAGCGCAAGTCCTGCCGGGACAGGGGCCCGCCGCCGGACAGCAGCACCGCGCGCTCCAGCACGTTGCGCAGCTCGCGGATGTTGCCAGGCCAGGCGTAGCGGGTGAGGGCCGTCTGGGCGTCGGGTTGCAGCCCCACGCCGCCCCGTCCCCGCGCCGCGCCCAGCTCCGCCAGGAAGTGGTGCGCCAGCTCGATGATGTCCTCGGGCCGCTCACGCAGCGGGGGGACCTGGAGGATGAGCGTGCTGACGCGGAAGTAGAGGTCGCTGCGGAACCGCTTGTCGCGGGCGGCCACGCCCAGGTCCTGGTGCGTGGCGGCGATGAGGCGCACCTCCACGCGGCGGTCCCTCACGTCGCCCAGCCGCCGGAAGCGCTTCTCCTCCAGCACCTTGAGGAGCTTGGGTTGGACGGCCGAGTCCATGTCGCCAATCTCGTCCAGGAACAGGGTGCCCCGGTCGGCGACCTCCAGCAGGCCCTGCTTGGCGGACACCGCGCCGGTGAAGGCGCCCTTCTCGTGGCCGAACAGCTCCGAGTCGAGCAGGTCCTTGGAGAGCGCCGCGCAGTTGAGGTCCACGAAGGGCGCGTCCTTGCGCGGGCCGCCTTCATGCAGCCAGCGCGCGAGCACGCTCTTTCCGCTGCCCGTCTCCCCGGTGATGAGCACCGGGCTGTCGCTTTCGATGATGCGCTCGGCCTGCGCCTGGAGCGCGCGGATGGCCGCGCTGCCACCCACGAAGGGGTCCACCGCCCCACGGGCGATGCGTGAATGCTCCGCCAGCAGCCGCTGCCGCTCGCGGCGCTGCGCCACCAGCCGGTCCAGCACCACCTTGAGGACGGCCAGCTCCACCGGCTTGGTGAGGAACTGCTCGGCGCCTTCCTTCACGGCCTGGACGGCCAGCTCGATGGAGCCATGGCCGGTGAGCACCACCAGGGGCACCGACGCGTCGATGTCCTTGAGGCGCGGCAGCAGCTCCAGCGCGGTGCCGTCCGTGAGCCGGTAGTCCACCAGGGCCACGTCCGGACGCGTGGCGCGGAACGCCTCCTGCGCCTCGGCGAGGCTGGTGGCCTCGTCCACGTCGAACCCATGGGCGGTGAGGAAGCCCCTCATGCCCAGGCGGATGCCGGGCTCGTCGTCCACGAGGAGGATACGGGTACGCGTCATGAAGCCAGGGAGTCTACGTGCTGGGTTGATACAGGCGAAGAAACAGCTGGAAGCAGCAGGGTGACCTCCGCGCCGCCCTCCGGGTGATTGCGCAAGCGGATGACACCCTGGTGCTCCTCCAGGATGCGCTGGACGATGGACAAGCCCAGCCCCGTGCCGCCGCGCCGCTTGCTGAAGAAGGGCTCGAAGACATGGGGCAGGTCCTCCGCGCGAAAGCCCGGCCCGCCGTCCCGCACAGTGCACCGCACCCAGGCCCGGCCCGCCTCTTCCACTTCCTCCGTCGCCACCCGCACCGCGCTGCCCGACGGGGAATGCTGCACCGCGTTCTCCACCACGTTGCGAAACACGTGAAACAAACGCCGGGCGTCCATGCGAACGCGGGGCAGCTCCGCCGCCAGCTCGCGATTCACCTCCACGCCGGCCCGCTCACTGGCCAGGGCGCACGCGGAGAGCGCATCCGCCACCACCGGGAGCACGGGGCCTTCCACCCATTCGCCGCGGGTGGGGCGGCCGTACTCGAAGAGCTCCTGCGTGAGGTGGTTGAGGCGCTTCACCTCGCCGCGCAGCACGTCGACGTAGGGCTTGAGCTCCGCGCGCGCGCCGAAGGTCGCCTCCACCGCGTCCACCACCGCGGAGATGGAGAAGAGGGGGTTGCGGACCTCGTGGGCCACGCCCGCGACGATGGCGCCCATGGCGGCCATCGTCTCACTGCGCCGCAGGCTGGCCTGGAGCTCCAGCAGGCGCGTCACCTCCGTGGCCACCAGGATGATGCGCGAGTCCTCGCCGCCCGCCTCCTCCACCCACGTTGCGGACACCTCCCACGTGCGGCGCGACACCGGGTCGCCCAGCTCGCGGGTGGCGCTGGCGTGGGTGCGGCGCAGCTCCTCCACCAACGGCAGCGCGTGGGACCAGGGTGGGGCGCTGGCGGCGGTGAACAACGGCTGGCCGGACGGGTCCATGCCTCCGAAGAGCGCGATGGCGGCGGCGTTGAGACGCTGGACGGTGCCATCCGCCCCCAGCACCATCAGCGGCGAGGCCACCGCGTCGAAGGTGCGGCGCCACTCCTGGGCGGAGCGGCGGAAGCTGTCATGCAGGCGCTGGCGCAGGTCATCGGCGAGCCGCCGGTCGGTGATGTCGGTGACGACGCAGCCGACATGCAGTTCCCCCTGCGCATCCAGCGCGGACGCGGCGGCGCGGCTGCGCACCCAGCGCACGCGGCCGTCGGCGCAGATGAGCCGGTGCTCCAGCTCCGCCTCGGCGCCGGGCGCCAGGCCCTCGATGCGGGCGCGGTAGCGGGCGCGGTCCTCGGGGTGGATCATCTCCGCCCACAGCGGCGGCGGTCCGCCATCCGGCGCGGGCTGGACGAACGCGGCGGCGGCATAGCCGGTGGTGCGCTCGATGACGGGCGTGCAGTAGAAGTCGCGCAGCCTCCCGCCGCGCAGCTTGCCGCCCCACAGGTAGTCCGGCAGCGAGCGCGTGAGCACGTCCAGCCGGCCCTCATGCTCCTGGAGGCTCTTCTCCGCGCGCATGCGCTCGGTGAGCTCGGACATCGCGGCGATGACACCCAGCACCTCGCCGTTCGCGCCGCGCACGCGCAGGTAGCTGCCGAACCAGAAGCGGCTCTCACCTGGCGCGGCGGGCGTCTCCACCTGGAGCAGGGTGTCCTGGATGGAGGCCCCGGTGCTGAGCGCCAGCTGGAGGCGCGGGGCGATGCGCTTGCCCAGGTCGGGCATCACCTCGGTGACGTGCCGGCCCAGGTGGCGCTCCGCGGGCAGGCCATGCATCGCCGCCAGGGCCGTGTTGACGTGGACGTAGCGCAGCTCGCGGTCGAAGAAGGCGAAGCCCACGGGCGTCACGTCCATGACGGCCTCGCGAAGCGCGCTGGCGTCGTCCGCGCTGCGCAGGGCGGCGTCCCGTGCGCGGTGCACGCGCTCCTGGGTTCGCAGGAGCATCAGCGCCAGGGTGCCGCTGACGAGCAGCCCCACCGCGGCGGTGAGGAGGACGCGGGCCGGGGTGCTCACCGCCCCGGAGTAGCGCCAGACCCCCTCGACGGCCGCGGAGAGCGTCGTGGCCACCAGGACGGCCAGCAGCAGCTGTCGACGGGAAGGGGACTCGTGCATGCGGTGGGCGCGGGAGCTTAACCGCAATCCTCGGCCGGACGGTGGCTTGTCTGGCATTGGCGTGCCGCCCTGGTGGCGTGGCGGGCGAGAGAACGGGTCCATGGATTTCCACAGCCGGAATTTCAGGGCCTGGGACTAGATTGGAGGTCGCCAACCTGGATGCCCTCACCGAGATGCCAAGCCCACCATGACCCTGGCAGTTCCCCTGCTCGTCGACGAAGTGCCGCGCACGTCTCTTCCCACCCCCCACCCCCACGCGCTCGTCGAGCCGGAAGCCTTCGCCCAGGACCTCCAGGCGCTCAAGCAGGAGCTGGAGTCCTCGCTCGGCGAGGAGGACCTGGCGCACGCGCGGAAGATTGAGCGCTGGGGCCGGGCCTGCTCCGTGCTGGGCTACGCGACGGCGTGGCTGATGCCCAATCCCGTGTCGGCGCTGCTCATCGCGCAAGGCAACACGGCGCGCTGGACGATGATGGCCCATCACGTCACGCACCGAGGCTACGACAAGGTGCCGGGCGTGCCGGCGCGCTACACGGGCAAGCGCTTCGCCACCGGGTGGCGCCGCTTTTGGGAGTGGCCGGACTGGATTCACCCCCAGGCGTGGCGGCACGAGCACAACGTGCTTCACCACGGGCACACGGGCGAGACGGCGGACCCGGACCTGGTGGAGATGAACACGGAGTGGCTGCGCCAATCGCGCATGCCCCTGCTGGCCAAGTACGCGCTGGTGGCGTTCTTCGCCTGCACGTGGAAGGTGACGTACTACGCGCCGAACACGTTCCTGGAGTGGCGGCGCTTCGAGCGCAAGCGCGCGGGGGGGCCGGACGAGGCGGGCACGCTGCCCCTCATCACCGCCTTCAACCCGTTCAACGCCGAGGGCCGCGCCTTCTGGTGGACGTGCCTGCTGCCCTACGCGGGCCTGCGCTTCGTGCTGCTGCCCGCGCTCTTCGCGCCGCTGGGCGCGTGGGCCGTCCTCAGCGTCTTCGCCAACAGCGTCTTCGCGGAGGTGCTCACCAACATCCAGAGCTTCGTGCTCATCGCGCCCAACCACGCCGGGGACGACCTCTACCGCTTCGAGGGCCGAGCGCGCAGCGGCGCGGAGTTCTCCGTGCGGCAGGTGGTGGGTTCGGTGAACTACGCCACCGGCAATGACGTGGTGGACTTCCTCCACGGCTGGCTGAACTACCAGATTGAGCACCACCTCTGGCCCAGCCTGCCCATGACGCGCTACCGGCAGGCGCAGCCCAGGGTGAAGGCGCTGTGTGAGAAGCACGGTGTGCCCTACGCGCAGGAGAGCGTCTTCCGCCGCGTGAAGCGGCTGGTGGACATCATGGTGGGGCGGACGTCCATGCGCGCGTGGGGGCCGGCTCCGCGCGGCTGAGGTCCGCTGGGGGGCGCCAGACTCAGGCGGAGGGCTGGGCCTCGCCGGAGGCCTGTTCCCGGGTCGCCTGGGCGAGCAGGGCACGCACCTCGTCGTCCTCCGTCTGCGCGAAGTCGCGGTACCAGAGGCCCACGGAATAGAAGGGCTCGGGCATGCGGACGCAGACGACCTCGTCCGCCACCTGGGCCAGGCTTTCGCAGGACTCGGCCGCGCCCACGGGCACGGCGACGATGATGGCCGCGGGCGCCAGGAGCCGCAGCGCCGCCACGGCCGCCCGCATCGTCGTGCCGGTGGCCAGCCCGTCGTCCACCAGGAGGACGGTTCGCCCCCGCACGTCGGGGAGCGGCCGGCCTTGCCGATAGTTCTCCTCACGCCGCTGGAGCTCCCCGGTCTCGCGGCGGGTCGCGGCCTCGAGCTGTTCGCGGCCGATGTTCAGCTCGTCCACGACTTCGCGGTTGAGCACGCGCACGCCCCCAGAGGCGATGGCGCCCATGGCCAGCTCCTCATGGCCGGGCGTGCCGAGTTTGCGGACCACGAAGATATCGAGCGGCAGCCCGAGCTTCCGCGCGACCTCGGCGCCCACGGGCACGCCGCCTCGTGGCAGGGCCAGCACCAGGGTGCCGGGTTGCCGCGCGTGGCGCCGCAGGTGGTCCGCGAGCACGCGGCCTCCCTCCTGGCGGTCCTGGAATTGGGGCTCTCGCATGCCGCCGCTCCTCGCCGCTCCCTGGAGTGGAACGGCCGCTCGTAAGGAGAAAGCTGGACACGCCAGTGGCCTCGTGGAACGGGGCGGGCGTTCGCGCTGGCACCAGGCGCTCGCCTGGGCTCTGGGCTTCACGCCGAGGGGCGCGCGGCGTGCTCGTCCGCCGCGCACCCGGTGGGGCTCACGCGATGATTGCCGGCTGTCCAGGCTGATTGGGCACCGGCGGGTCATGAATGCCGGGCGGCTTGATTTCGGGCGGCCGCGGCGGCTCGATTTCCGGCGGCTGCCGGGTGGGCGGCTCCTCCTTCGGCGGCGCCTGGGGCCCGGGAGGCTCACGCCCGGGCTGCTTGTCGGGGTCGGGGTCCTTCACGGGCGCGTCAGGTGTCGTCGGTACCTCGGGCATGCCGTCTTGCTCCTCTCGGGTTCACCAGCACGCAAGACAGTGGGCACGCTCGAGCCCGCGGGCACCGGCCCCGTTGAGCAGTCAACGTGAGGCCCTCCGGGCCCTGGATCGCCCGGTCGGCGGCCAGGCGGCCTTCACGGACGCGAGCAGGGCAGCCCCCTCCCGTCTGCTGCACCGCGCCATCACCGCCGTCACGTTCCGTGGAGCGAAGGACACGAGCCAGAAGGAGGCGAACGATGAGAGCTGCCCTATGGGGAATCGGTGGCGCGGGGCTGGGCCTGGGGCTGATGTACTGGACGGATCCACGCAGTGGCCGCTGGCGCAGGTCCCATCTGCAGGGGAAGGCCGTCCACGCGGCGCATGAGGCGGGCGGCGCGGTGGGCGTCGTCGCTCGGGACCTCTCGCAGCGCTCGCGCGGCGTCTATTTCGAATCGCTACGCAAGCTGCACCGGGCACCGGTGGAGGACCTCATCCTGGAGGAACGGGTGCGCTCGGCCCTGGGCCGGGTGTGCTCGCATCCCGGGCCGATTCGCGTGATGGCTCGGGACGGGATGGTCCGGCTGGAGGGCCCCATCCTCCGCGAGGAGCTCCGTCGCGTGCTGCTCCGCATCGGCAAGGTGCAGGGGGTGCATGGGGTGGACAACCAGCTTGTTCCGTATGCGGAGGGTTCGGCGCACCCGGCGCTTCAAGGAGGCAGCATGCGCTCGGGTGAGTCGAGGCTCTTCTTCCAGGAGCACTGGTCTCCTACCGAGCGGCTCTTCGGGGCGCTGGGCGGCCTGACGCTGACGGCCTGGGGGCTGGGACGCCGGGGCCTGTCGGGCACCCTGGCGGCCCTGGGCGGCGTGGTGCTGGGCACGCGGGCCTTCACGAACCTGGGGCTGCGGCGGCTCACGGGGCTGGGCGCGGGGCGGCGGGCCATCACCCTTCACAAGGACATCAACGTGGACGCGCCGGTGGAGGAGGTGTTCGCCTTCTGGAGGGAGATGCAGAACTTCCCCCGGTTCATGACGCACGTGGATGAAGTGATTCCGGGCATCGAGGGCCGCTCACACTGGAAGGTGCGCGGGCCCGCGGGGCTGCACTTCGAATGGGACGCCGTCGTCACGAAGTTCGTGCCCAACAAGGTGCTGGCCTGGAAGAGCGTGGAGGGCACGGCGGTGGAGAACCTGGGCGTCATCCACTTCGAGTCCACGCCGCGCGGCGGCACGCGGGTGGACATCCGGCTGTCCTACAACCCGCCGGCGGGGGCCATTGGCCATGCCTTCGCGAAGCTGCTGGGCGCGGACCCCAAGAAGCAGATGGATGACGATCTGCTGCGCTTCAAGTCGCTGCTGGAGCGGGGAAGGGCCACCGGGCACGAGACGGTGACGCGCGAGCAGGTCGCGCCGCGGCCCATGGTGACCCGGGGCACCCTCACGCACTGAGCGGAGCGGGGCTCTGCCCGCGTTGCCCGCACGGCCATGGCTCACGGGACGGCCCGTCTTCTCCCGTTCGCAAGCACCCAGCGGGCCTCCGGCGCGTCCTTGGAGAACTCCAGCTTCGCGCCGTGGCCCAGGTCGTAGACGCGCGGCCCCGTCTTCACCCGATTGAGTGAGAAGCCCACCTCCAGAAGTCCCCGCGGCTGGGCGGCCTCACGCACCTGCCAGCGCAGGCCTTCTCCTTGGAGGGCGAACACGTCTCCAGGCGAAGAGACCTGCTGGTAGCCCAGCGCGACCAGCTCGCGGATGAAGGTATGGGCGCGCCGTAGGGACAGCTCCAGGGAGATGCGCTCCACGTTGCGCAGCAAGCGCTCGGGCTTGAAGCGGGGCCCCAGCAGGGCCCGCCGGCTGACGTCATGAGCACTCCACGGCCGGTCGGGATACAGGGCCTGGAAGAACTCGGGGAGGTACTCGCTCACCCACAAGTCCAGCGACGTGTCGGGTGCGGAGGGCTCGCGGTAGAGGGCGTCGTACCAGGGGACCTCACCCCGGCCTTCGAACTTCCGCCGCGTGCGGGTCTGGTGCACCTTCTGCCCCAACGCGGTCCGCAGTGGCCCCGCCAGGCGTGACAACGTGCCTTCTTGCTCCACGCTCAGGCCCACGCCGACCTTGCCCACGGGCTCGCCAAAGGCGTTTCCGGGCCCCAGCAGCTCCAGGTACGTGTCCTGACCCCGCACATAGAGGACTTGGGCGCTGGCATCGGGCACCTTGAAGGCGGGCAGGCCGCCATCCACCTGGGCGAACCCGTCCGAAAGGAAGTCCAGTGCTCGCAGCGACGCGAAGGCCTCCGCGGGGAGGACGACGTAGAAGTGGTTGAGGACCACCGGGGGCGCACGCGGCGGGGCCACCGCGGGTTGCGCAGGCAGTGTGTTCGTCACCTGCCCCAGGGACACGAGCGGTTCACCCGGATTCACGGGCGGCGTCGTGACCACGTACAGGACCACGCCCGTGAAGGGGGCCACGGGAACCGCGAGCGTGCGTCCGAAGGCATCCTTGATTTCACCGAGCCGAGCGCCGGCCTCGACGCGTTGGCCCGGCCTCACGCCGGGCGTGAAGAGCCCATGCACCGGGCTCATCACTGACTCCGACCAGGTGACGAAGCGGGGCTTGCCCGGAGCGGCCGCGCCTCCGGCGACGACGCCGAGCTGCTTGAGGACGCGAAGCAGGCCCGCCTCCACCCGGTTGAGTTCTTCCGGGGATGCGCGTGCCTCGCCGCCCCATTCGACGCCGATTGCGGGGACGCCTCGCGCCGTGGCGGTCGCGGAGGTGTAGCGGGTGGGGCCAGCGAAGTCCGGCCAGAGCGGCTTCACCGTCGGCGCTCCAAAAGCCATCGCCATGGCGCGCGAGCGCTCTGTCACGCTCGGGTCAGGCGCATTGGCGATGAACGCGACATATGGCGAGAGCGCCTCGTTGCCATCACCACAGTGCACGTCCACCACCGAGTCGACCCGGTCGAACACCTCGTGGGTAAGCACATGCGCGATGCGCTCCGTGGGCGTGCCAGAGGCGTTGCCAGGAAAGACGCGGTTGAGGTTCTTCCAGTCGTCCGGGCCGTAATACACGGTGCGCCGCTGGAAGGACGGCACGTTGGCGATGTGGACGATGACCACCGTGCCACGCATCGTCTCGGGTTGGAGCTTCGCGGCGAGGCGCTGGAGCGTGAGGATGGGCACGTACTCCGCGCCGTGGATTCCCGCCATCAGCGCGACCACGGGTCCTGGCTTCGCGCCCCGTATCACCGTGACTGGCAACGGCGGCACGTCTTCATCGCCACCAGGGACGGGCAGGTAGCCGTGGGCACGCTGGCCAGGTGCCGCCACCGCGCTTCCCCAGGTCGCCGCCGTGCCGTCCGGAGCCACCTGCGCGGCCAACACCAGGTTCAAGAGCACCATCACCGCCAGCACGTCGACCTCCCGGGTCCAGGACTTTCCACGCCCTGTCGCATGCCAGGGATGCTGCCAGGGGAATGGTGTTTATGCAATCGAGTTGCGTTTGTTGTCGGGTCTTCGTTATGGAGATGACCCATGCTTGAAGCGAAGAAGCTGTCAAAACGCTATGGCCAGCACCTGGCCCTGGAAGGACTGGACCTGTCCATCGGGGCGGGCGAGGTGTTCTGCCTGCTGGGTGCGAACGGGGCGGGGAAGACCACCACGCTGAACCTCTTCCTGGGCTTCATCACCCCCACGCAAGGCGAGGCCCGCGTCGCGGGGTTGGAGGTCCAGCAACACGAAGCCCAGGTGCGCGGGCTGCTGGCGTACGTGCCCGAGTTGGTGATGCTCTACCCTCGGCTGACAGGCCGGGAGAACCTGGCCTACTTCAACACCCTGGCGAGCCGCCCGGCGCTGTCCACCCAGGAGTCCACCGGGTGGTTGGCGCGCGCGGGGCTGCAACCGGGGGCGATGGACGTCCCCGTTGGCCGCTATTCGAAGGGCATGCGGCAGAAGGTCGGCATCGCCATCGCGCTGGCGAAGGGCGCGCGGGCCTTGCTGCTGGATGAGCCCACGTCCGGTTTGGACCCGCTGGCGTCCAACGAGCTCTCCGAGCTGCTCCTTCGCCTGAGTGGTGAAGGCATGGCGGTGCTCATGGCGACCCATGACCTGTTCCGCGCGAAGGAGTCCGGCACGCGCGTGGGCATCATGAAGTCGGGCCGGCTGGTGGAGACGCGCGCCACGCGGGATTTGGGGCACGCGGAGCTGGAGCAGCTCTACCTGGCGCACATGCGTGGCTGAGGACCGACGAATGATTCGAGCCATCGCCCGAAAAGAGTGGATGGAGCTGTCGCGCGACGGACGCTTCCGTGTCGCGGGAGCCCTGGTGTTCTTGCTGGCCCTCGTGGGCATCGCGGTCGGCGCGCTCCATGTCCGGGACTCCCGTGCCGAGCGCGAAGCCGGTGCTCGCCTGACGCGCCAGCATTGGCTGGAGCAGGGAGAGAAGAACCCGCACTCGGCCGCGCACTACGGTGTCTGGGCGTTCAAGCCCGAGTCCGTCCTGGCCGCGTTCGACCGCGGCGTGGAGCCGTACCTGGGCGTCGCCGTCTACCTGGAGGCGCACAAGCGGAACGCCACCCAGTACCGACCCGCGGCGGACTCCACGGCGGCGGCGCGCTTTGGAGAGCTGACGGGGGCAGGGGTCCTCCAGCTCCTGGTGCCGCTGCTCATCATCCTGCTGACCTACTCCGCGTTCACCGCCGAGCGGGAGCAGGGGACGCTGCGCTTGCTGCTGAGCTCTGGCGTGCGTCGTCATCAGCTCGTGTTGGGCAAGGCCCTGGGCGTAGGGCTGGCGCTCGCGGCGCTGCTGGTGCCCCTCTTCGTCGTGGCCGTGGTGTTGGTGGTGGGCCTGGGGAGCGGCGCGGGCGTCTCGTCGGGCGAGCTGCTGGGACGCCTGTCGGGGCTGGCGCTGGGGTATGCGCTGTACCTGGCGGGCTTCGTGTTCCTGGGGCTGGCGGTCAGCGCGTGGGCGCGGACCTCCCGGGGCGCGTTGGTGGTGCTGCTGGGCGTGTGGATGGTCAACGCGCTGCTGGTGCCCCGGCTCGCGGTGGAGGCGGCCCGGGCGTGGGCGCCGGTGCCCACGGCGCAGGACTTCGCGCGGCGGTTGGCGGAGGACTACGAGAAGGGCCTGAGCGGTCATGACCCGGCGGACCAGCGACAGGCGGCGCTCGAGCGTGAGACGCTGGCGCGCTACGGCGCGGCGTCCCTGGAGGCGCTCCCAGTCAACTTCCGGGGCATCGCGCTCCAAGCGGGAGAGGAGTACAGCAACCGCGTGGGCGCGCAGCGCTTCGGCGAGCTGGAGGCGCGCTACGGCGAACAGGAGCGACTGCACCGCTTCTTCGCGCCGCTGTCTCCCATGTTGGCGCTGCGGCACCTGTCGGCCTCGCTCGCGCGAACGGACCTGTCCGCGCACCTGCGCTTCACGAGGCAGGCGGAGCAGTACCGGCAGGGGCTGGTGAAGCAGATGAATGACACCATCACGCTCCGCTCGAAATACGGCGACGCGGACTACAAGGCGGACGCGTCGCTGTGGCGTGAGGTGCCGGAGCTGAGCCTGGACGAGGAGCGGCTCCCGGATGCGCTGGGCGCGCAGGTGCCGGGGCTTCTCCTGCTGGGATTCTGGCTGGCGTGGACCACCTTCTTCGCGTTGCGCGCGTGCGCACGCCTGAGCGCCGTTTGAGGCACGAGGAGACCCTGAAGATGTCCTTGCTTCGACACGAGTGGTTCCTGCTCCGGAAGGACCGGATGCTCGCCTTCTCCGCCGCGCTCCTGCTCGGCTTGATGGCGTTGGGCCTCTACAACGGCTGGCGCTTCACCCGGGACTTGCGGACCTACCAGCAGCGCCTCGTCGCACAGGAGACGGAGCGGCGTTCCCGTCTGGCGGAGGCGGCGGAGGCCTTGCGCCAGGGACGTGGGCCGGCGCTGCCGCCCTGGAAGAGCCCCGCCATGCCGGTGCCGGTAGGCAACACGCTCGTCCAGCCCGAAGCCCTGCTGCCTCCGGGGCCGCTGGGGGCCTTCACCGTGGGGCAGATGGACCTGTTGCCGTCCGCCTACCAGGTGTCGCTCCAGGGGCGCCTCACGGACTTCGCGCGTGACACGCTGGAGCACCCGGTGCACCTGGCGACTGGAACGTTGGACCTGTCGTTCGTGCTGCTCTACCTGCTGCCCTTGTTCGCGCTCGCGTTCTCCTTCGACCTGGTGTCGCGTGAGCGAGAGGACGGAACGCTTCGGCTGGTGCTCGTGCAGGCCACGGGCCTTCGCGGCTGGGCGCTGCGAAGGCTCGCGGTGCGCGCGGGTGTCCTGCTGGGCCTGTGCGTGCTGGCGGGCGTCGTCGGCTACGCGCTGACGGGCGGGGCAGGGGGCGTGGGTCGGCTGGCGGGCTGGCTGACGCTGGTGGTCGGCTACGGCGCCTTCTGGTTCGCGCTGGCGCTGGCCGTGAATGCGCGGGCCCTGAGCTCCGCCACCAACGCGCTGGTGCTCGTGGGGGCGTGGCTGGTGCTGGTGGTCGTGGTGCCCGCGGTGGCGCAGCTGGGCGTCAGTGGACTGTACCCGGTGCCGTCCCGCGTGGCGCTGGTGGGGGCCACGCGCGAGGCGTCCCTGGAGGCGCAGAAGCGCGGCAGTGAGGTGCTGTCCGCCTACTTCGAGGACCATCCGGAGCTGGCGCCCAAGGGGGCCAGGGCGGAGGGGTACTGGCCCACGGCGCTGGCCGTGCAGGACGAGGCGGCTCGGGCGACCGCGCCCGTGGTGGCGGCCTTTCAGTCACAGCTGGAGCGGCAGCAGAATGCGCTGGGTGTGCTGCGCTTCCTGTCTCCCGCGCTGGCTTTCCAGCAGGCGCTCCAGGACGTGGCGGGCACGGGGGGCTCACGGCACGAGCACTTCTTGCGGCAGGTCGACCACTTCCACACCAGGTGGCGTGAGGCACTGCTTCCTCGCGTCTTCTCGGGCGCCACCTTGGGGGCCGCGGAGCATGCGCGGCTGCCGCGATTCGCATATGTCGAGCAGCCTGGCACCGACGTCGTAGCCCAGGTGGCGCTGGGGTTGCTCGCGCTCGTGCTGCCGACGCTGCTGACGTTGGGGCTGGGCCTGGCCTGGTTGGGACGGCCCCGCATCGCTTGAGCGTGTGGCGGGCGTCGTCAGGAGGTCAGCGCGGTTCGCGGCCCGCGAGGAGGGACTCCTCGCGGGCCGTTGCCGTGTGTGGGCGCTCTTCACGCCTCTTCGCTGCGGAACGTCCGCGCGCTGACCCGCCGCGCACGGGCACGTGTGTCGCGGGATTGTCGACCAACTCGGCTCCGGAATTCACCGGGGCCACCTTCTCCCTGGAATGACCGTGATGCGCTCCTCCTCTTCCTCCGTCCCTGATGCGGCCTGCGACTGCGCTCATCACCGAGGGCAAGCCGCTACCGACCCGACCGAGCCCGTGAAGGTGCCGGGAGGCCGCTGGTCGATGCTGGTGCCGTTGCTGGCGTGTGCGCTGTGCCCCACCTGCCTGGCGGCCTACGCGCAGGTGCTGTCGTTCCTCGGCGTGGGGCTGTCGCTGACGGAGTCCGCGCACCAGGTGATGCTCGTCGTGGCCGTCACCGTGTCATTGGCCGTGAGTGGCTGGCGGTCGCGGCGGCTGCGGCGGGTGGGCCCGCTGCTGGTGACTGCCGCGGGGTGCTCGCTCCTGGTGCTGGGGCATGCACTGGAAGAGGACCCGGTGCTGACTTGGAGCGGGGTGGTGGTGTTGCTCGCGGGGGGCCTGTGGGAGCGCCGTGTCTGGCGCCAGCTCTTCACCCGCGGTTCCGCTTCCGAACGCCCCGCCGTCCAGCCCTGAGCGGGCGGGACGGCGGGGCTCCGGAACGGCACTCAGAGCGTCTGGAGGAACGCGAGCAGGGCGTCTCGCTCCGGCGCCGAGAGGGCTTCGTAGGCGCGCCGTGAGGACTCCGCCTCGCCGCCATGCAGGGTGATGGCGCTGGCCACGGTGCTGGCGGCGCCGTCGTGGAGGTAGGGCGCCGTCTGGGCAAGGCCCCACAGCGGCGGGGTGCGCAGCTCGTTCACCTTGGCCTCCCCGTCCTCCACGCCCCGGCGTCCGTCGCGCATCACGTCATGCAGGAGCAGGTCGCTGAAGAGGCGGACGTCGCGGCCATCCGTCGTCGGGAAGGCGGGGACATGACACTTCGCGCAGCCCACGTCATGGAACAGCGCGAGGCCCGCGTCGTCCAGGTCCGGTCGGGCACTGGTGCGAGGCGGAGGCGCCAGCGAGGCCAGATAGAAGGTGAGGGTTTCAATGGTGGGCAGCCCCACCTCCGGGTCCGCGACGTCGTCGTCATCCCGCGCGGTGCCGAAGGTGCGCCCTGGCTCGTCGACCAGCGTCAGTCCCAGCTCGTTGCTGAGCGCGTCGCGAACGAACTCGTGCACGGTGGGCACATTGGCCTTCCAGCCGAAGCGCCCCAGCCGGCCGTCGGCCAGGCGATGGGCCCGGCCGCGAATCCCGTCGCCGTCGACGTCATCGGGGTCTTCGTTGGCGAGGATGCGCGCCGCGGGGATGAGCTCGATGAGCCCCAGGCCCAGCACAGAGGGCGTCTGACGTCGCTCGAAGAAGTTGCTGCGCGGGTCCAACGGCGGCCGAGCGTCCACCGCGCCGTGCCGGTGCGCCATGGTGCCGGCCATGGGGTAGACGAAGGTGCCGTCCACGAAGATGCCCTGGCGCGTGACATCCAGGTCCAGGCCTCCCGCGCCCCCCGGCACCGGGTCGAAGTGACAGGCACGGCATGAGTCGCCATTGAAGTGGGGGCCCACGCCTTCGCGGAGGCCGAAGTCCCGGTCGAACAGGTGCTGGCCCTGGCGGAAGCGCTCCTGGTCCCGCGCGTTGAGCGCGGCCGCGGGCCCCCCCCAGTCGCCGGTGGGAGGCACCGGCGCGTCTTGCGGCAACATGCCATCGCTGCGTTGTTCACGCCCGCCCAGGGACTCCAGGAAGTGGATGACGCGCGCCTGCTCCGCGTGGCTCAGGGCGACGTAGGCGTCCCGCGAGCGTTGGCCTTCACCCCCGTGGAGACGGATGGCCTCGTCCAGGTCATCCGCGCGGCCGTCGTGCAGGTAGGGGCCCGCGGCGGCGATGCCCCACAGCGGCTGGGTCCGGAACTCCGAGCCACCCGCCAGCTTCATCACGATGCCGTCGTCCAGCGCCGGCCCCATGTCGTGCAGGAGCAGGTCACTGTAGAGCGGGATGAGCCCACGAGGTCCCTCCAACGCGGGCACGTGGCAGGCATCGCAGCGAAGCTGGGTAAAGAGCTGCTGCCCGGCCACCGACGCTGGCGTGGGCGCGTCCGGCCGAGGCGCCGCCGTGAGCATGGAGAAGGACACCAGGTCGAACAGCTCCTGCTCGCTCATCTCCGGATCTGTCACCCCGTCATCATCCACGGTGGGCTCGTCGGGGGCCGCCGCCTGGGCCTGGCGCACCGTGCGCAGGCCGTCCGCGCGCCGACTGGCGCCAGGCAGTCCATCCAGCGCGCTGGGCACCGGAAGGCGTGCCTTGGCTTCCTCCGACAGGGGGTTGGAGGTGAGGCCCATGTGGTTGAAGACAGGGCCACGGATGAAGCCCTCGATGGACACCGTCTGCGACTTCCGGCCGAAGCGCCCGACGAAGCCGCGGTCGTAGTTGGGCCGGCCGCTGATGCCGTCGCCGTCCGAGTCGTCAGGGTCCGCGTTGCGCAGGATGACCTCGTCGGGAATCTCCGCCAGCAGGCCCACGCCAAAGAAGGGGATGGGGTTGCGGGTGGCCAGGGTGTTGGTGGCGTCGTCTGTGGGACGGCGCACGCCCTCCAGCGTGAAGTGTGGCTGCACGCCATTGACGCCGGTGGGGACGAAGGAGCCATCCGGCAGTGTCTGGCCCACCAACAAGAAGTTGCGGTACCGGCCAGCGCCGCCACCGACCACGGGCTTCTCGTGGCAGTTCACGCAGCTCGCCACGTTGAAGGAGGGGCCCAGGCCTTCCTCCGGCGTGAAGCGGCGCAGCATCACCTGGCGTCCCCGCTCGAAGCTCTCCCGTTGCTCCGGCGTCGCGAAGGGAATCACGTCCCCCAGGGCGCCGAAGATGTCTGGGGCAATCCGGGGTTCTTGGGGCACGGGTGTCTCCGAGGCCGTGGGCGAGCACCCCACGAGTCCCAGTGCGCAACCCAGCCCACGCATCCAGCGTGTCATCTTTGTCATCGTCGTTGTCTCGGGTGATTACTCGTTGGGACCCAGCGGCCGGGTCCAGGCAAGGCCCTGGTACGCATCCGCCAACGCGCCCAGATTGCCGCCCACGGCGGTCAGGTTTCCGGACGCGTCGCCGAACACACTGTGGAAGGTGAGCCGCGTGGTGGCGGGCACGGGGTGGGCGGTGAGCGTGTCCACGTCCAGCACCGCCAGCGTCCCTTCGATGCCCACCACGTGCGCCACGGAGGGCGTGCGCATCCACACCCCATTGAGGCCGGGCAGCGGTGCCAGCTCGCGGGAGGTCCAGGCCTGGCCATCCCATCGGGCCACGACGCCGTTGCTGCGTCCGCCCACGACGATGACTCGCTCCCGCCCGGCGCCCCAGACGGAGATGAGGTCGTCGCTGATGCCCACGAAGTGCTCGGTCCAGGCCGTGCCGTCCCAGTGCAGGACGGCGCCCTTCTGGCCCACGACCCAGACGTCATCGTGCGCGCTGCCCCAGACCTTGTAGAAGGCGTCCACGCGGTCACGCTGGAGCGGCGGCACCTGCACCCCCGTCCACTCGCGACCGTCGAAGTGGAGCAGGGTGGCGTCGCCCGCCTGGCGGCCGCGACCGCCGACCGCCCAGAGGTCATCCGGCGCGGCGCCCCAGATGCCCCAGAGGTCCTGGTCCGTGGGCACCGGCACGCGCCGCCACTGCACGCCATCACCGTGCAGCACCGTGCCTTCATTGCCCACCACCCAGACGTCGTCCGGGCCGAAGCCGTGGCTCCAGTTGAGCAGCGGTACCGCTTCGGTGAATGACACCAGTGCCCAGCCGTCGGCGCGCCGCTGGTACATGGCTCCCTGGTCGAAGCGCCCCCCCACGGCGAGCAGCGGGCCGCCGGGGGGCGCGGAGACGTTCATCAGCCAGCCCGCGTCCGTCGCGTCGAACGCGGGTGTCCAGCCCGCGGGCGCGTCCGGTTCCGGAGTGGGCGCGGGCTCGCCACAGCCGGTGGCGAGCGCCCACCACAAGGCGGCCCCCATGAGGCCAGACAGGCGCTTCACGGGCATGCGTCTGGCCCCCACTGAACGACGCCCTCCCGGGAGGCGGTCGCGGACTGGCCGCCCGCGTCCTCCAGCCGCGCCTCCAGGGTGACGCGCTCCCCCAGCGCCTCGGAGGGCTCCGGGACGACGAGCAGCAGGCCGGAGAGCATCGCGGGGCGCTGCTCCGTCGCGGGCTCGAACGGCAGGCGCAACTGGTAGGGCAGCGACACCCGCTGGCCATCCGACTGACGCGTGAGCGACAGCGACACCGTGGCGGTGAGGGGCTCCAGGCTCCAGGCCTGGAGCGACACGAAGACGTGCTGGCTGCCCTGACACCCGCGCTGCAGCCGCAGCGTGTCACCGGGCTGCACGGGAGCGTATTGGCCCGGCCGCCCGACGCCAACGGCCACGCGCGGAGTCCTCTCCGCAGGGGGCTCCTCGGCGGGGCCGCTCTCTCCGCCGCAGCCCGCGAGCCACGCCGCCGTGGTGACGCACAAGAGGCGCGGCATCCTCACGGCGCCGCCTGGGGCCGCGCCAGGTAGACGCCGTGGTCGGAGAGGAGCGCGATGTCCTGCTCACCCACCGCCACCGACTGCGGGAAGTAGAGCGTCGCCTCGCGGAAGGCCACCCGCTGCCCGGGGCCGATGCCCCCGCTGCGCACGGGATTGCCCAGCCACGTGGACACCGTGCCCGCCTCCAGATTCACCGACCGGATGACGTGGTTGCCGCTGTCGGCGACGTAGAGGCGCGTGCCCGCCGCGTTCAACGCGACTCCGGAAGGCCCCTTGAAGAGGGCCTCCGCCACGGTGCCGTCCACCACGCCCGTGGTCCGGTCCTGCCCGGCGACGGTCGTCACCTCGCCGGTGGCCAGGGTGATGGAGCGCAGTGTCTGGGCGGTGGCGTCGGCCACGTAGAGGCGGCCAGCCGCCGCGTCCAGCGCGAGGCCCGCCGGCTCCCGGAAGCGCGCGGCGGCGCCCACGCCGTCCACGGTGCCTTGCTCGCCCGCCGCACCGGCCAGCGTCGTCACCCCGCCCGTGGCCGTGGTGATGGCGCGCACGGTGCCGTTTCCCGAGTCCGCGACGTACAACGTGAGGCCATCCGGTGACAGCGCGAGGTGCTGCGGGCTGGAGAAGCGCGCGGCGGAACCTTCGCCGTCGGTGGCGCCGGCCTCGTCCGCCGCTCCCGCCAGCGTGCGCACGGTCCGGGTTTGCAGGTCGATGGCGCGCACGGTGTGAGCGCCCATGTCCGCGACGTAGAGCCGCTGCGTGGCCGCGTGCCAGGCGAGCCCCACCGGATAGCTCAGCGTCGCCGTCTCCCCGGGGCCGTCCACGCCGCCGGACGTCCTGGGCCTGCCCACCAGGGTCCGCGTCTCCCCAGTGGCGAACGCCACGGCGCGCACCGTGTGGTTGTACGTGTCGGCGACGAACCAGGCGCCGTCCCCCGCGACGATGGCGGAGGGGCTGTCGAAGCGGGCCTGGCTACCCGGGCCATCGGCGCTGCCGGACGGCTGCGCGGCGCCCGCGAGCGTCGTCATCTCCAGCGTGACCAGGTCCAGCCGGCGCAAGGCGTTGGCGTCGCGGTCGTTGTAATAGAGGATGCCGCGCGCGGCGTCGAGCAGCGGCGGACCGAAGGCGATGCCCAGCCGCACCGCTTCACCGATGCCATCCACCGGGCGCACGTCGTCCGCGTTGCCAAGCAGGGTGGTGGTGCTCCCATCCGCCAAGGCCACGCGCCGCAGCAGCCCGTCCCAACCGGTGATGTACAGGAAGGAGGCGTCGCCCGTCAGCGACTGGGGTGTGTCGAAGCGCGCCGCGGCCCCTACGCCGTCCTGTGCCCCAGCCTCTCCCGCGGTGCCCGCCAGGGTGGCGACGTCGAACGTCGTCAGGTCGACCCGGCGCACCGTATGGTTGAAGGTGTCCGCCACGTAGAGGTTGGTGCCCACGCGGACGATGCCGCCCAGGCCGCTGAAGCGCGCCGCCGCGCCGCGCGCATCCACGCTCTGCTCCGCGCCGGTGTAGCGGGTCCCCGCCACGGTGCTCACCCGCCGGCTGGCCAGGTCCAGTGTCCGGAGCACGCGGTTGGTGCGGTCCGCGATGTAGAGCGTGGCGCCGTCCTCGGAGATGGCCAGGCTGTGGAGGAGCGAGCCCAGTCGCGCCTCGTCACCCACGCCGTCCACGTTCCCCGGTGAGTCCGGGCTGCCGGCGAGCGTCGACACCTGCGCGTCCGGCAAGGAAATCTTGCGGAGGGTGGGGCCATCCGCCAGGTACAGGGCGCTGCCGTCCGGGGCGTAGGCCAGCGCGCGCGGACTCTTGAAGCGTGCCTCAGTGCCCGTGCCGTCCACGGCGCCCATCTGCTGCACGCGACCCGCCAGCGTCACGACGTCGCCCGTGGTGGTGTCGATACGCCGCAGCAGGTTGTTGAACGTGTCCGCCACGTAGACGAACGCGCCGTCCGGCGTCAGCACCGCTCCCGCCGGGCCGCTGAAGCGCGCCGCCGTCCCCAGGCCGTCCACGAAGCCCGTGGCCGTGTTTCCCGCCAGCAACTCCAGGGTGTCGCGTGTTTCAACCACGCCGCCGTCTGGCAGCGAGCCTGCGTCCGGTGTCGTCCCCGCGTCCGGTCGAACGCCGGCATCGGGTTCCGCGGGAGTGGACGTGTTGCTGCACGCCGAGCCCAGCAGGAGCAGGGCCGAGGTGAGCGTCCACCGGAAAAGCCACGTCCTCGTGCTTCTGAAATTCATGGTGCCTCGTGGGTGAGGCATTCTGGTTATTGTAATCGTGTTTCATTTGCAACGAAGATGGTGAACTGGAGCGGTGTCGTTCCCGCGCGGAGTCGGGCGACGCGGACAGGAGTTCTCTGTTGTCCGGATTTGCCGTGAGCTCAGGCGCGCGCAAGCCTTGCGCGGAGCGGAGCTGGACGAGGGGGGGGGGCGCGCACAGCTTGCGCGCGTCTTCATGTCTTCCCACGCGCACAGGTACTGGCCTGGGGCTTGCTGAAGAGTTCCCGCCGGGCCGGAATGGCCAGGCTCGCGGTCCAGTTCATGTCCCCGGCGGAGTCCTTGGACTCGCGGGAGGTGACCCCTGGGCGGCGTGCCGAGCCGATACGATGCGGGGGAGGAAGTTCCTGCTCTCAGGCGTTCAGCGCGGATAGGCTCGCACCCCAGGACTCATGGCGGAAACCTTGTTCGAGGAATTGAAGCGGTATGTGGGGTTCAGCTCGGTCGACGAGCAGGCTCTCGTGACCTTGCACGCCACCGCGAAGCCCCACTTCCCGCGCTTCGCTCGCGTCTTCTACGACCGCATCCTGGAGCATGAGAGGGCCCGGCAGGCGCTCGAAGGAGGAGAGAGCCAGGTGGGCCACCTGCGCGGCACCCTGCAGGTGTGGATGGACCAGCTCCTCCGCGGCCCCTGGGACGAGGCCTACTACGCGCTGCGCTGCCGCATTGGCCGCATGCACGTGCGCATCGCGTTGCCACAGCACTACATGTTCGGCGCGATGAACGTCCTGCGGCAGGAGTTCAACAGCCACATCGACGCCACCTACCTGGATCAGCCCGTGGCGCTCCGGGCGGCCCGCTCCGCGTTGGGGAAGATTCTGGACCTGGAGCTGGCCATCATGCTCCACACGTACCGGGAGGACCTGCTGGCGCAGCAGGCGCGCAGCGAGCGGCTGTCGACGTTTGGCCAGCTGGTGGGCTCCATCGGCCACGAGCTGCGCAATCCGCTGGGCGTCATCGAGACGTCGCTCTACATCCTCCGTGGCCGCCCGGGGGCCGTGGACGAGCGCACGACGAAGCACCTGGACCGCATTGGCGACCAGGTGGGCATCGCCAACCGCATCGTCTCCGACCTGCTGGACATGATTCGGGACCGACCCCTGCACTGGCAGGAGGTCTGGCTGGACGAGGTCTGGCAGGAGGCGCTCAAGGCCGTGCAGCGGCCCGACACGGTCACCGTGAGCGCGGAGGGCCTGACCTCATTGCCCGCGGTGCAGGGAGACGCGGGGCAGCTGCGCCAGGTGTTCGTGAACCTGCTCGACAATGCCGTCCAGGCCTTGGAGGAGACGGGCGGGACGGTGTCGCTGTCCGCCGCCACGAGCGAGCCGGGGATGGTGGAGCTGGTGCTGGAGGACTCCGGGCCGGGCGTCAGCGACGTCATCCGCCGCCGCCTCTTCGAGCCGCTGATGACGACGAAGGCGCGCGGCATCGGGCTCGGGCTCCCGCTGGTCAAGCGCATCCTGGAGCGGCATGGGGGGGGCATCGCGTATGCCCCCCGTCCCGGTGCGGGGGCGCGCTTCGTGATTCGGCTTTCCCTCATCGCTTCGGAGGAGACGCGTGCGCCAATACCTCCTGCTGGATGACAACCGGGCGTTCGCGGAGAACCTCGCGGAGATCCTCCGTGACGCCGGGGACGCGGCCACCGTCGTCACCAGCGGCGACGAGGCCGTGCGGCTGGCCCGCACCACGCGCTTCGACGCCCTGCTGACGGACATGCGCATGCCCGGCATGAGCGGCGCGGATGCCGTGCACCACCTCCGCCGCGTGGACCCGGGCCTGGCCGCGGTGGTCATCACCGCGTACCCACGCCAGGACGATTTGGAGACGGCCCGGCGGGAAGGACTGCTCGCGGTGCTGCCCAAGCCCGTGCCCATCCCCACGTTGGTGGAGCTGCTGTCCGGTGCTCGCCGGGATGGGCTGGTGGTGCTGGTGGAGGACGACCCGGCGCTGAGCGACAACCTCGCCGAGCTGCTGCGCGGGCGCGGCTTCTCCTGTGTGACGGCGGCCTCGGTGCTGGACGCGGACCGCATCCTCTGTGTGCGCCCCTTCGCGGCGCTGGTGGACCTGCGCGTTCCCGGTGGGCCGGATGGCGAGGCCCTGCGCCGGCTTCGCGCGCGTTATCCGCGCCTGCCCACGTTCGTCATCACCGCCTATCCCGACGCGGCCCCGCTCGATGGGGCCACAGGCGTCTTCTCCAAACCCTTCGACCCGGGCGCGCTGCTGGAGGTGCTGGAGACGGCGCACGCGGCACGCCCCACCCACGCCTCATGAGCGAGCCCACCCCTCCGTCCCTTCCGTCCGTCCTGGTGGTGGATGACAACGCGGCCTTCCTGGACAACTTGGAGGAGCTGCTCGGGGACGCGGGCTACGCCGTCCGAGGTGCGTCCAGCTGCAAGGCGGCGCACGCGCGGGCCCGCGAGGGCTTCGACGTGGCCCTGGTGGACCTGCGCCTGCCGGACGGAGATGGGACGGCGCTGGCCGCCGAGCTGAAGGCCGCCTCGCCGGACTCGGAGGTGGTGCTGCTCACGGGCTTCGCCACGCTGGAGACGGCGGTGGCCGCGGTGCGGGCGGGCGCGTGTGCATATCTGATGAAGCCGTGCGCGCCGCAGGAGCTGCTGCTGACGTTGGAGCAGGCGATGCGGCAGGTGCGTCTGCACGCGGAGAAGCGCGAGCTGGCACGGCGCGCCCAGGTGACGGAGAAGCTGGCGGCGGTGGGGACGATGACAGCGGGCCTGTCCCACGAGATCCGCAACCCACTGAACGCGGCGGCGCTCCAGCTCTCCGTGCTCGAGCGGCGGCTGCGGCGGCTGCCAGACGGACAGCAGGCGCCCTTGCTGGAGCCCCTGCTGTTGGTGCGTGATGAGATCCGCCGCCTGGACCACGTCCTGGAGGACTTCCTCCAGTTCGCGCGGCCTCGCGAGTTTCGTCCCGCCGCCGTGGATGTGAACGAGCTGCTGCGGCGGGTGGTGGACCTGCTGAGCGGACAGGCCGCGTCCCGCAAGGTGTCGCTGGAGCTCACGCCGCGCGAGGCGCCGGTGTCGTCGGTGGCGGGCGAGGAGGAGCGGCTGCGTCAGGTGCTCATCAACCTGTGCCTCAACGCGCTGGAGGCCACGCCCGCGGGGGGCCGCGTGACGCTGTCCGCGGGGCACGAGGGCGGGCGCGTGTGGCTCACCGTGGACGACAGCGGCCCGGGCGTTCCCCAGGAGGTCCGGGATCGCATCTTCGAGCCCTTCTTCACCACGAAGGCCCAGGGCTCGGGGCTGGGGCTGTCCATCGTCCATGCCATCGTCACGCAGCATGGCGGTTCGCTGGAGGTGGACACGGCGCCCGGTGGGGGCGCCCGCTTCATCCTCCGGCTGCCGCTGGCGGGGTAGGGCCCGTCAGCGGCAGGCGGGACGCTACCGCTGCGCCGTCGGGCTGTGGAACTCGAAGGCGTCGCAGTCGTCGCACGTCCGTGGGGCCGCGGCGCCCACCACGTCGGAGAGGTCGAGCCCCGCGAGCTGTCGGGACTCGCTCGTTCCGCCACCCGGATCCTTCGTGAACCAGATGTCGAAGACGTAGCGCACGGCCACGGGCTTCCCGTTGAGCGTGGCGGGCTCGTAGCGCCAGGTGGAGAGCGTGCGGATGACGCCTTCCTCCAGGCCCCGCAGACCCTGGATGGGCTGGCACTCGGTGACGGAGCCCTGCGCGGTGATGATGCAGCGGGCCACCACCGCGCCCTTGGGGAAGCCCCCGAAGTGGGACTGAATCCCGTAGGCGATGTTGGGGAGGTGGATGCGCTCGCCCGAGAGGAACCGGGGCGGGGTGATGCCGGGTCGGAGCGTCTTGACGGGGGCCGACGCCTTCATGGCCTTGTAGACGGTGTCGAACGCGGACGCCCGTGAAGGAGCGGGCGCGGAGACGACCACCCGGGGCAGCTCGGCGGCGTGTTCATCGGCGTGCGCGGAGGCGGCCTCGGCCAGGGCGGCCTCGGGTGACTCCAGGGGGGCCTCGAGCAGGACGGGCGAGGCCGGCTCCCCGTCGAGCGAGTAGGGCACGCGCGACAGCTCCGTGCGGGCAATCGTCGCCGTGTCCGGGATGAGCAGGGGCGCGGGCTTCGTGGAGCGGGCCCTCGCCGCGGGTGCTCGCTCCGCCTTCGCCGCCGCCTTCGGGCGCTCGACGGGCGCGGGGGCCTGCCGGGCCTGGGCGGAGAAGGTCGCCGGGGCCACGAGCAGGTGGTGCATGGGCAGGGGGCTGGACAGGCGCTGCCTCGTGCCGGGTGTTGCCTCCACGAGGAGGGACGGCGCGTTCACAGGCTCCGTGGCATGGGCCGTCTCCGGCAACTGCGACGACCCCAGGGCCACGGCGAGCACGGCGCTGCCCAGCCCGCTGGCGAGTCGCCAGGACCGGCGCGGCGTCATTCCCTCGGACACGGACAGCAGGCGGCGCACGCGCATCAGCAGCGAGCCGTCGCTGACGCCCAGGGCGGGGTGAGGTGAAGGGGCCAGGCGCAGCTCCTCGATGTGGGCCAGGGCGCGGGCGTAGAGCAGCGCATCTCCACAGCACTGGACGGCCAGGTCATCCGCGCAGTGCTCACGCTCCTCGCGGATGCGGTGGGACAGCCACCAGACGGCCGGGTGGTAGAAGAGGAGCGTTTCGACGAAGGACTGGAGGAGGTTGACCAGGTAGTCGTGGCGCCGGATGTGGGCCAGCTCATGGGCGAGGATGGCCTCCAGCTGCGCGGAGGACAGCCCGGTGAGGGCACCCGCCGGCACCAGGATGAGGGGGCGCCACAGGCCGATGACCATGGGCACGTCGACGCGGGCCGAGGCCAGCAGGCGCACGGTCCGGGAGAGTCGGACGTGGCGCAACGCACGCGTCAGCGCCTCGCGCCAGGGGGCGGAGGGGGCCTGCGTCTCCTGCCGGGCCAGCCGGTGGGTGATGACCCACGCGACCACGGTCCGGGCCGACAGGAGGAAAACACCGCAGCACCAAGCCGGCAGCAGCCAGGGCCGGAGCACCTCCGTCCAGTGCGTCGCCGCCAGGGACGCGGACTCCGTCGTGACCACGGTCAGCATGCTGGGCTGGGCCAGGGAGTCGAAGGCGCCGAACGTCACGGCGCGCGAGGCCTCCGCCAGCGCCTTCAGGAACGTCACCACGGGCAGCACGGCCATGGCCACCAGCCCCAGGCACGCGGTGGCGTAGCGCGTCCGCGCGGCGCGCTGCGGCGTCAGGGCCAGGATACCCGCGACGGCCAGGGCCACCGCCGCGCCCTGCCACAGGAAGCCGAGCAGGGCCTGTTCCAAGGCGTGGAGATAACGCGCGTCCATCACATCCCCCGCTTTTCGTGTGCGTCGAGCAGCCTGCGAATCTCCGCCAGCTCCTCGGCGGAAGCGCGCTTCATGGACAGCGCCTGGGCCACGACCGACGTGGCCGACCCCCCGAAGGCCCGGTCCATCAAGTCGCGCAGGAGGTCGCGCTGGGTGCGCGTCTCGCTGATGGCGGCTTCATAGACATGGGTCCGCTCGCTCTCGTCACGCTGGACGATGCCTTTCTCCGTCATGTTCTGGAGGAGCTTGAGGACCGTGGTGTAGCCGGTGTCCTTGTCCTGGGTGCCGCGGAGCAGCTCGTGCACCTGCCGGACGGTGCTGGGGCCCTGCTTCCAGAGCACACGGAGGATGGCCAGCTCGGCACGCGTCGGCTGCGGGAGGGCGTGGGTGGTCATCTCGCGGAGTATTACGACGGCCGTCGTAAGAGTCAACGACGGCCGTCGTAGATGTCCGGTCCTGGAAGGCCTTGCCCAAAGCCGCTACGACTCCGCGGCCAGGTCATCCGCCTCGTCGGCCAAGGCCTTCAGCGGCGCGCCGCCCGGCGTGCCGTACTCCTTGAGCCGGTACTGAATCTTCCGCACGCTGATGCCCAGCACCTCGGCGGCCCGTGACGTGGAGCCCTGCACCATCTCCAGCGTGCGCAGGATGGCCTCGCGTTCAATCGCCGCCAGCGTGGCGCCCGGGATGAGCGCCCCCGTGGACGTCCCGTGCGGCCGAGGCCCCCGCAGCACGGGCGGCAGGTCATCCGTGCTCAGCTCTTGCTCCTGCGCCAGCACCACCGCGCGCTCGATGGCGTTCTCCAGCTCGCGGATGTTGCCCGGCCAGTCATGGGACAGCAGCGCCTGGAGCGTCCCGGGCGCCAGGCCCCGCACCTGCTTGCCGTACGAATCGCTGTACTTCTCCAGGAAGTGGTTCACCAGCGCGGGGACGTCGCTCTTGCGGTCCCTCAGCGGCGGCAGCGTCACGCTCACCACGTTGAGCCGGTAGTAGAGGTCCTCGCGGAACCGGCCCGCCTTCACCTCGGCCACCAGGTCCCGGTGCGTGGCCGCGACGATGCGCACGTCCACCTTCAGCGTCTGGGTGCCACCCACGCGCTCGAACTCACGCTGCTGGAGCACGCGCAGCAGCTTCACCTGCACGGCGGGGGAGATTTCTCCAATCTCGTCCAGGAACAGCGTGCCGCCGTCCGCCAGCTCGAAGCGGCCCTCCTTCCGGGCCAGCGCCCCGGTGAATGAGCCCTTCTCGTGACCGAACAGCTCGCTCTCCAACAGGTTCTCCGACAGGGCCGCGCAGTGCACCCGGATGAAGGGCTTGTCCTTGCGTGGCGACTCCTGGTGCAGGGCCTGGGCAATCAACTCCTTGCCCGTGCCCGACTCTCCCAGGATGAGCACCGTGGCGCGCGTGCCCGCCGTCCGGCGGATGACGTCGTAGATGCCCTGGAGTTGGGGCGACTCACCGATGATGTCGTGGAAGCGGCGGACGCGCGAGCGCACCTGATCTCTCAGGGCCTCGGCCTCCTGGCGCAGGCTGCGCTTCTCCAGCGCCTTGCCCAGGGTGACGAGCACCTGGTCCGCGTCCAGCGGCTTGAGCAGGAAGTTGTCCGCGCCGGACTTCATGGCCTCCACGGCCGTCTCCACGCTGGCGAACGCCGTCATCATCACGAAGGTGGCGTCGCTGCCCTGCTCGCGCGCCGTCTTCAGCAGCGTGAGGCCGTCCATCTGCGGCATGCGCACGTCGGTGAGCACCACCGCGGGGGAGAACTCGCCGATGCGGACCAGGGCCTCGGCGCCGTTGGCGGCCTCGGCCACATCGTAGCCTTCCTCATTCAGGATGGTGGCAATCGCCCGGCGGGCATTGTCCTCATCGTCGACGACCAGGATGCGTTGTGGGGACATGGGGGAGGTGGAGCCTTTGCTGTCAGGTCAGGATGCGGGGGCCATCGCGGCGGGCACGCTTCGCCCGCTGCTACGAGCGTGCCACGCCTCGACCACCGGTTCGATGCGCGGAGTGATGTTGATGACGGAGCTGGGGAAGCAGTGCGCGGGGAGCTCGGTGAAGATGAGGCGGACGGCCTCCGCGTCGGCCTCGGTGGCCACGGCCACGTGGGGGCGCACGATGAGGTCGGTGAGGTGCGGCGGCCCGTCCACGCCAGACACCACGCGGGCCACCGCGGAGCTTTGGTAGAAGAGCACGCGCACGTCCGCCTCCCGCGCGTGTTCCAGGAACGCCAGCAGGGTGCGCCCCTCCACCGCGCCCACGAGCAGGGCCTCCGGGGACCAGGGGCCCACGGCCACCGCGTCCTGTCCGGTCAGCGGCTGGCCAATGGGCACGGGCGGCGCTCGGTCGCTCGTCAGCACGGCGCCGCGCGCTCCTTGCCAATAGAGGCGCGTTTCGTATTCAGTGATGGTCACGTTCGTCACGAGCTCACCTCCGCCGAAGCCTGAGCAGGCAGTGCCCCTTCAACGCGCATGCCGCGCGACTGCTTCTTCCGGGACGCCGCGTTCGTACCGTGGTGCCGGCCAGGCGGGGAGAGAAACTCATGGCAGTCCAAAGAGGCGCAACACGGCCGGTCCCGAGAGGCTCACCAGCAGACAGCCGCCCAACATCAGGGGAACCCCCAACTTCATCAGCTCTGAGGAGGCCAGGCCTTCGCCCACCGCCATCGCGTTGGGCGGGGTGCTGATGACGAAGGGCATGCCCAGCGAGCATCCCAGGGCCACGAGGACCGGCGTCGACGCGGCGGGATGCAGCTGCGTGGCCAGGGGGATGAGGAGCGCCGCGGTCCCCGTGTTGCTCATCAGCGCGGACAGCACCGCCGCCGCGGCCACCAATATCGCCAGTTGCACCGGCACCGGCCAGCCCGCGAGGTCCGCGCTGGCCAGCGCGCGAGCGATGAGCCCGGAGTGCTCCAGCAGCCGGCCCAGGGCGATGCCGCCGGCGATGAGGAGCAGCGTGGCCCAGTCCAACCGGCCCAGGTCCTCTCGCCTCAGCAGGCCGCTGCCGAAGAGCAGCGCGGTGGCGGCCAGCGCCACCACGGGCGCGGGCACGCCGTGGAGCGGCTCCGTCAGCCAGGCCACCACGCACGCCGCGCTCACCCAGAGCACGCGGCGTCCTGGGCGCGCCAGGGGCACGGGCGCCTCGGTGGGCAGCGTCAGGCTGCCGCCCACGCGGAAGCGCAGCAGCACCAGTCCGAAGCCCACCAGCAGCAGGAGCAGCGTGAGCGGCAGGGCGAAGGACATCCACTTCGCGAAGGTGACTTGCGCATGCCCGGACGCGGCGGATACGGCGAGCGCATTGGGACCGCTGCCCATGGGCGTGGCGATGCCGCCGACGTTGGCGCCCAGGGCCACGCCCAGCAGCAGCGCGGGCCGCAGCGGCGCGCCAGCGGGCATCGCCTGGAGCAGGGGACGCAGCGCGGCCAGCATCATCGCCGCCGCGGCCACGTTGGACATCCACATGGAGAGGAAGGCCACGCCCGCCATCACCCACAGCACCAGCCGCCGCGGCCGTCCACCCGACAGCCGCATCACGTGCCGCGCCACCGAGGCGTCCAGGCCGTGCCGCATGGCGGCCACTTCCAGCGTGAAGCCACCCAGGAACAGGATGAGCACCGGGTCCGCGCACCACGCGAGCACGGACGGCAATTGGTAGGCGCGGTCCAACGGCCCCAGGAGGACGGGCGTGGCGCCCAGCAGCAGCAGCGTGGGCACGAAGGACGGCACCACCTCTGTCAGCCAGAGCACCAGACACGCACCGCCGATGAGCACCGTGCGCGTGGCCACCGGCCCCTCGACGCCGAGGAGCGCCACCAGCGCCACCCCCGCGAGCCCGGCCAGCGCGAACGCATGCCGGGACGCGGAGACGCCGGGGGGAGTCGCGGAGAGGGGCGCCTCGGCGGAGGCCGCTCCGGCCAGGGGAGTGGTGGACATGGGATGGCTGGGGGAGCGCGCGCCAGGCGGAGCGGGGACGTGGGGCCGCCGCTCACGCGCTGGCAGCGACGTCAGGTGTATTCGGCGGCCAGCTCCCGGCGGTCCTGCTCTCCGATGAGGTGCTGGGCGTAGCGGACCAGGTCCGCCTCGGTGAGGAGGCCCTGGAGGACGCCGCCCTCATCCACCACGGGCAGGCAGCCGTACTTGTGATCGAGCATCAGCGTCACCGCCCGGCGCAGCGGCGTGTCCGGACGCACCGTCTGCACGTCGCGCGTCATGATGTCCGCGGCCCAGAGCGGCTGCGCGGCAGGATCCGTGGCGTGGTTTGCGGCGGCGCGCAGCAGGTCTCGGTGGGTGATGAGGCCCACCAGCTTCTCTTGCCGTACCACCGGCAGGTGCCGGATGCGGTGCAGCCGGAGCAGCTCGTCCGCCTTGGCCAGGTTCTGCGTTTCCTTGAGCGTGACGACGTCACGGGTCATCAGCTCTCCGACAATCTGCATGGCGGTGCTCCTGGCGGGTGGAAGACGTCTACCGTCCCTTCTTTACTGCATCTACTGCATCTCTGGGGCCAACCGGTCTACCCCAGGGAACGGTGTTTCCTGGCCTGGGGCCGCGCAAGGTTTGCGTGGAGGCTCGTCGCTCCGCAGACATTGCGCGGTCGACAAGCGCTTGGGCCCGCGGCCGGGTTGAAGCCGGCCTCGCTGTGCGCTAGATGCTCACCCTGTCGCTAGGGGTGCCCCGGAAGGGGCTGAGACGGCCGTGGTTCCGGCCAACCCTTGGAACCTGAACCGGTTCGTACCGGCGGAGGGAAGCGGCCCGGGAGGCTTGCCGCCCTCCGAGCGTCTGCCCGTCCGCCCTCTGAAGAGGAGATGCGTGATGAGCGGAGCGTCCAGAAGCCTGAAGGTCGACGGGAAGGTGCTGGAGGGAGTCAGCCGGGGCCCGCTGCCAGCCTCGCGCAAGGTGTACGTGTCCGGCGTGCTGCACCCGGAGCTGCGCGTGCCCCTGCGCGAAATCAGCCAGACGCCCACGCGCCACGGCCATGGGCCGGACGCGAAGGAGACGGCCAATCCGCCCGTGCACGTCTACGACTCCAGCGGGCCGTACACGGACCCGGCGGCCGAACTCGACCTGCGGCAGGGCCTGCCCGCGCTGCGCGAGTCCTGGATTCTAAGCCGCAACGACACCGAAGCGCTGTCCGGGGTGAGCTCCGAATACGGCCGCGCCCGTGAAGTGGATCCGCGCCTGGCGGGGCTGCGCTTCGCCCACCGCCGCGCGCCGCGCGTGGCGCGGTCCGGTGCCAACGTCACGCAGCTGCACTACGCGCGCAAGGGCATCATCACCCCGGAGATGGAGTACGTGGCGCTGCGGGAGAACCTCCAGGTGGAGGCCGCGCTCGCCGCCCAGCACCCGGGCCAGTCCTGGGGCGCGGCGATTCCGCGCATGATGACGCCCGAGTTCGTTCGAGACGAAATCGCGCGCGGCCGCGCCATCATCCCGGCCAACATCAATCACCCGGAGCTGGAGCCGATGATCATCGGCCGCAACTTCCTGGTGAAGATCAACGCCAACATCGGCAACTCGGCCGTCACGTCTTCCATCGAGGAGGAGGTGGAGAAGATGGTGTGGTCCATCCGCTGGGGCGCGGACACGGTGATGGACCTGTCCACGGGCCGCAACATCCATGAGACGCGCGAGTGGATTCTCCGCAACGCCCCGGTGCCCATCGGCACCGTGCCCATCTACCAGGCGCTGGAGAAGGTGGGCGGCAAGGCGGAGGACCTCACGTGGGAGCTGTACCGCGACACGCTCATCGAGCAGTGCGAGCAGGGCGTGGACTACTTCACCATCCACGCGGGCGTGCTGCTGCGCTACGTGCCGTGGACGGCGAAGCGCCTCACCGGCATCGTCAGCCGCGGCGGCTCCATCATGGCCAAGTGGTGCCTGGCCCACCACCGGGAGAACTTCCTCTACACGCACTTCGAGGAGATCTGCGAAATCATGAAGGCGTACGACGTCAGCTTCAGCCTGGGAGACGGGCTGCGGCCGGGCTCCATCGCGGACGCCAACGACGCGGCGCAGTTCGGCGAGCTGGAGACGCTGGGCGAGCTGACCAAGGTCGCCTGGAAGCACGACGTGCAGGTGATGATTGAAGGCCCGGGCCACGTGCCCATGCACCTCATCCAGGAGAACATGACGAAGCAGCTGGCCGTGTGCGGCGAGGCGCCGTTCTACACGCTGGGGCCGCTCACGACGGACATCGCGCCGGGCTACGACCACTTCACCAGCGGCATCGGCGCGGCGATGATTGGCTGGTTCGGCACGGCGATGCTCTGCTACGTGACGCCCAAGGAGCACCTGGGCCTGCCCGACCGGGACGACGTGAAGGAAGGCGTCATCACGTACAAGATCGCCGCCCACGCCGCGGACCTGGCCAAGGGACATCCAGGGGCCCAGGCCCGGGACAACGCGCTGTCCAAGGCCCGCTTCGAGTTCCGCTGGGAGGACCAGTTCAACCTGTCGCTGGACCCCGAGCGCGCCCGCGCCTTCCACGACGAGACACTGCCGGCGGAGGGCGCGAAGGTGGCCCACTTCTGCTCCATGTGCGGTCCGCAGTTCTGCTCCATGAAGATCACGCAGGAGGTGCGCGACTTCGCGGAGAAGCAGGGCATGAGCGACGACGCCGCGCTCCAGGCCTCGCTCGAGGAGAAGAGCGAGGAATTCAAGAAGGCGGGGAGCCAGTTGTACCGCTAGGCGGGCGACCCGTCAGATCACCTGTCCTGGACGTGACAATCAGCGCGGGTGCGTGTCATGGTGAACCCCAAAGGGCGCGGTGTGCGCGCCCGAGACATCTTTGGAGGGGATTTTCAATGGAGACTCCGCCGCAGGAGCAAATGGGTTCGTTCATCAGTGGCACGCCGATGCCGACCCAGGATGAGAAGACGATGGGCCTGCTCGCTCACATGGGCACCATCCTGGCCAACTTCGTGGGCCTGGGCTTCGCCGTGCCGCTGGTGTTGATGCTGACGAAGGGCAAGGAGTCCTCCTTCGTCCGCGCTCACGCCGTGGAGTCACTGAACTTCCAGATCACGGTGTTCATCGCGGCCTTCGTCAGCGCCATCACCGTGTGCATCGGCATTGGCGCCGTCCTGCTGCCCATCGTCGGCATCGTGGCCATCGTCTTCGCCATCATCGCGGGCCTGAAGGCGAACGAGGGCCAGCTCTACAAGTACCCGGTCAACATCCGACTGGTGAAGTAGCGCGCCGCTTCGGGCCCAGCGGACACGGGCCAGGAACACTCGGGCGGGCCAGGCGCGAAGGCGCGGGCCCGCCCGTCGTTTTTTCAGCCGCCGATGCCCATCATGGACAGCAGCGTGGCGCCGTTGCCGGGCTCGGTGAAGCGGTGGCCCTCCGGCTTGTCGCCCAGCGCCCGGCGGATGGCCACCGCCAGCTCCTCGTCGCTGGCGCCGCCGCGGATGAGCTGGTGCAGCGGCGCCTGCGCCCGGCCGCCCAGGCAGCTGCGCAAGTCGCCGTTGGACGCCACGCGCACGCGGTTGCAGCTGCCGCAGAAGTTCTGGGTGAGCGGGGAGATGAAGCCCACGCGGCCCCCGGGCGCGCGCCAGTAGCGGGCCGGTCCGGCGGCGTCGCCCGTGTCATCGGGCTCGGGCTCCAGCGGCAGGCCCGAGGCCTGGAGCCGCTCCACCAGCTCCGCGGTGGGCACCGGCGTGCCCTGGCCAAAAGGCATCAGCTCGATGAAGCGGGGCGTGATGCCGCGCGCGTGCGCATAGGTGACCAGGGCGGGGGCTTCCGCGTCATTCACGCCGCGCATGACGACGACGTTGAGCTTGAGGGACGCGTAGCCGGCGCCCGCCGCCGCGTCCAGGCCTCGCAGCACCGCGTCGAAATCCCCCTGCTTGGAGATGCGGCGGAACGTCTCCGCCAAGAGGGTGTCCAGGCTCAGGTTGAGCTGGGTGACGCCCGCCTCGCGCAGGGGGAGGGCGAGCCGCTCCAGGTGGCTGGCATTGCTGGTGATGGCCAGGTGCTGGATGCCGGGCACCGCGGAGATGCGCCGGGCGATGTCCAGGATGTCCGGGCGGATCAACGGCTCGCCGCCGGTGAGCCGCACGCGGCGGATGCCCATGCGGGCGAAGACGGAGGTGATGCGCTCCAGCTCCTCGGGGCCCAGCAGATCCCGCTTGCCGCCCCACGAGGCGGGCGAGCAGTAGTTGCACCGGAAGTTGCACCGGTCGGTGATGCTCAGCCGCAGGTACGTCATCCGCCGCCCCTGCGCGTCCAGCAGGGGCGGCGCCAGCACGGAAGGCGGAGGCTGGAGGGTGGGGGCGGTCATCTCATCCAGCCAGGCTCACCCCTTGTTGCCAGCCGCCGAACGAACGACGCCCGGCTTGGGCGCGTCATCGTCGCTGGCGGGGTGGCCGGGCACGGCGGCGTCCACGTCGTCGTCCAGGTCCGTGAGCCGGGCCAGCTCCGCCTCGGCGTCATGGGCGTCCTGCTCGGCCTGTGGGAGCTGGAGCTTCTTCAGCGCCATCTCCTGCTTGATGCGGATCAGCCCTTCCTCGCCAATGTCGAGGAACGCCCGGACGACCTCCGGATCGAACTGCGTGTTGGCGCAGCGTTTGATCTCCTGGATGGCGTTGGTGAACGTCGTCCCCTTGCGGTACGGCCGGTCGCTCGTCATCGCGTCCAGCGTGTCCGCCACGGCGAAGATGCGCGCGCCAATGTGGATTTCGTGCCGCTGGAGGTTGCGCGGATAGCCGGCGCCGTCCCAGCGCTCCTGGTGCGACAGGACGATGGAGGCGGGCGTGTCCAGGAACGGAATGGCCTGGATCATCTGGAAGCCGATGTCCGGGTGCTTGCGCATCTCCAGCCACTCGTCCGGCGTGAGCTTGCCGGGCTTGAGCAGCACCGCGTCCGGCACGCCAATCTTCCCGATGTCGTGCAGCAGCGCGCCGCGTCCAATCTCCTCCATCTCCTTGCCCTGGATGCCCATGCGCTGCGCGATGGCGGACGTGTAGCTGACCACGCGCTGGGAGTGGTCGCTCGTCTCGTGCTCGCGCGCGTCCAGGGCGGCCACCAGGGCCAGCAGCGTGTTCTGGTACGTGTTGGCGATGTCGCGCAGGGCGCTGCGCAGCTCCGCCGTCCTGTCCCGTACCTTGCGCTCCAGCTTCTTCTGGTAGCGCTTGCGGGCCATCTCGATGCGGCGCTTGGCCAGCGCCCGCTCGATGGCCCGGATGAGGTCCGTGAGCTTGGGCGGCTTGAGCAGGTAGTCCACCGCGCCACGGCGCAGGCAGTCCACCGCGGACTCGGTGTCACCGTAGCCCGTGAGCATGATGACAGACGTGTCGGGGAGCCGCTCGCGGAGGTTCTCCAGGAGCCAGAGGCCGTCCTTGCCCGGCATCTTCATGTCGCTGATGACGAGCGGAGTCTCCTCCTCGCCCGCCAGGTCCAGGGCCATCTCGGCCCCGTTGGCGACGACGCAGTTGTAGCCTTCCTCACGCAGCAGGACGGAGATGACGTCGCGTACGGAGTCGTCATCGTCGACGATGAGGATTCGGGGTGGGGCAGGGGGGATGGCTTCCACGGCGAGCGATTCTAGAGGTTTCCGGGTTTCATTGGCCAACGACTACGGGAATTTACCATCGGATCAGGCTCCACGGCTGAGCGAACGGGCGGCCTGGCGAGGGGACGGCCCCTGGCGGCAGGTGGGACAGGCAGTCACAGCGCCCCGTCCGCCCCCGACCCTTCACGTCGGGTGGCCTCAGGTGCGGGGCAGGGTGGGCGCGCGGTCGTACCGGAAGGGGGCCAGGTCCACCGAGGGCCGCTCACCTAGCACGGCCTGTGCGACGAGCTTCGCGGTGATGGGGGCCAGGAGGATGCCGTTGCGGAAGTGGCCCGTGGCCAGGAAGAGGCCGGGGAAGGGGCCTTCGCCCAGGAAGGGTCGCTGGTCCTCCGTCCAAGGTCGGAAGCCCGCCCACGTCTCCGTCACGGGCGCCGAGCCCAGCTCCGGGCACAGCTCCAGGGCCATGTCGAGGATGCGCGCCAGCCCCGCCGCGGTCACCTGCTTGTCGAAGCCCACCAGCTCCATGGTGCTGCCCGCGATGACCCGGCCGTCCGCGCGCGGCACCAGGTAGCCCTTCTCGGACGTGACGACGCGGTCCAGCAGGGGCAGCCGTGTCTGGAATTGAACCATCTGCCCGCGCGCGGGCCGCACCGCTCGGGCGTCCACGCCGGCGCCGTGGACCAGGGCGGACCAGGAGCCCGCGGCCAGCACCACCGCGTCGGCGCGCAGCAGCTCGCCGTCCAGGTCCACGCCCACCGCGCGGCCGCCTTCCCGCACCACGCCGCGCACGTAGCCGCCGCGGAACTCCGCGCCCACCCGGGCGGCGGCCATCGTCAGGGCGCGCACCAGGAGCCGGTTGTCCAGCTGATGGTCATCCGGGAAGTGCGCGGCGCCCACGGCCTTCGCGGACAGGCGTGGCTCCAGCTCGCGGGCCGCGGCGCCGTCGAGCAGCTCGGCCCGCAGGCCCATGCCGCGCTGCCATGCCACCGTGGCGTCCAGGGGGGGCAGGCTGGCCTCGTTGAACGCGACCTTGAGGATGCCGCAGGGCCGGTAGGCCACGTCCACGCCGGACAGCTCACGCAGCTCGGCGGCGAAGGCGGGGTAGAGGCCGCGGCTGCGGAGGCACAGCTCCAGGAAGGGGCCCGGACCGTCGGACTCCATCTGGGGCGCGAGCATCCCCGCCGCCGCGCTGGAGGCCTCCGCGCCTGGAATGGAGCGCTCCAGCACGACGACGCGAACGCCGGCCTGCCGCAGCCGCAGCGCGATGCCGCAGCCCATGATGCCCCCACCCACGATGATGACGTCCGCGACTCGCATGGGCGCTTCCTGCTCGCCCGCGAGGGTGTTTGCAAGCGTCGCGCGGGCTCCACCCCGGGCCCGGTTGACGGCGCGCCGGTTTGTCGTTACTCATACGGCGATGCTCTCCGCGTCCCTTCACCATCACCATGCGCATCATCGGCTCGGCCCCGACGGGACCGTTCGCCATGCGCATGCCTGGGTGAGACGCTAGACGCACCCACCACGGCACCTGCCGCAGCGACCGAAGGCCCGTCCCCCCCAGGACGGGCCTTTTTTCGTTTCCGCGTCGTTGTCTCCTCGCAGTCTTGAAGGTTCCCCATGCTGCTGAAGATTGCTCTGCCCAACAAAGGCCGCCTCTCGGACGAAGTACGGGAGTTGTTCAATGACGCAGGCCTGGAGGTGCGGGCCCGGGGTGAGCGCGCGCTCACCGCGTCCCTGGGCGGAGAGTTCGAGGCCATCTTCGTCCGCGCCCAGGACATCCCGGAGTTCGTGGCGGATGGCGCCGCGCACGCGGGCGTCACCGGTTGGGACCTGGTGTGCGAGTCCGGGCGCGAGCTGGACCTGCTGATGGACCTGGAGTTCGGCAGGTGCCGCCTGGTGGTGGCGGCGCGGGAGGAGGGCGGCTTCGCCTCGCCGGAGGACGTGAAGGAGGGCATGCGGGTCGCGTCCTGCTTCCCCCGGTTGACGCAGGAGTACTTCGCCCGGCGGGGGCAGCGGGTGGCGGTGGTGCCTGTGTCGGGCGCGGCGGAGATCGCGCCCCACCTGGGCATCGCGGACATCGTCGTGGACCTGACGTCCACCGGCTCCACGCTGAAGATGAATGGCCTGCGCGAGGTGGCCACGGTGCTGGAGTCCAGCGCGCGGCTGGTGGCGTGCAAGGGCAATCTGGTGGAAGCGCAGCGGAAGCTGGACGAGCTGAAGCAGGCGCTGGGCTCGGTGCTGGCGGCGCGCGGCAAGCGCTACCTGATGGCCAACGTGCCAAGGGACTCGCTCGTCCGGGTGCGCGAGGTCCTCCCGGGCCTCAACGGCCCCACCGTGGTGAACGTGCTGGACGGCGGCGACTTCGTGGCCGTGCACGCGGTGGTGCCGGCGAAGAGCATCTATCGCACCATCAACGCGCTGAAGGCCCTGGGCTGTGAGGGCATCCTCGTCACCCGCATTGAAAGGTTGATGGCGTGATGGCCGCCCTTGCTTCGTCGACCCTGAGGTACCGCGGTCCTTTGTCCTCGCTCGCTCGGGAGGACTTCCGGCGCCTGCTGGACCGGGCGAGTGGCTCCGATGCCCGCGTCGCGCTGCGCGTGCGGGAGCTCATCGCCCGCGTGCGCGCGGAGGGAGACCAGGCGCTCTTCGAACTCGCGCGGCAGCTCGACCGCGTGGAGCTGACGGCGCTGGAGGTGCCGCGAGACGTCTGTGCCGCGGCGCTCGCCGGATTGGAGCCATCGGTCAGAGACGCGCTGGCCCGGGCGGCTCGCAACATCGCCCTGGCGCACGCGCCGCAGAGGCCACAGTTGGTGGAGGTGGAAACGGAGCCTGGCGTGCTCGTGGGCCGGCGGCCGGATCCGCTGGGCCGCGTGGGGGTGTATGCCCCGGGAGGCCGCGCGGTGTACCCCAGCAGCGTCCTGATGGGCGTGGTGCCCGCGAAGGTGGCGGGCGTGGGTGAGGTCATCGTGTGCTCGCCGCCGGGGCCCGATGGCTTGCCGCACCCCAGCGTGCTGGCGGCGGCATCCCTGGCGGGCGCGGACCGCGTCTTCTCGCTGGGCGGCGCGGGTGCGGTGGCGGCCATGGCCTATGGCACGGAGAGCGTGCCGCGCGTGGACCGCATCGTGGGGCCGGGCAATGCCTACGTGGCCGAGGCCAAGCTGCAGGTGGTGGGCGCGGTGGCGATTGAAGCGCCCGCGGGCCCCAGTGAAATCCTGGTCGTGGCCGACGACACGGCGAACCCGGCCGCGGTGGCGCGAGAGATGTTGGCCCAGGCAGAGCATGATCCGGAGGCGGCCTGCGTCACGCTGGCGCTGGGCGACGCGTTGGCGGACGCCATCGCCGCGGAGGTGGAGCGACAGGCCGAGCGCGCGAGGCGGTGGGAGATTGTCACATCGGCCCTGGGCTCGCGCGGCGCGGTGTTGACGGTGGCGTCCCTGGAGGAAGCCTGGCCCTTCGTGGCGGACTTCGCGCCGGAGCACCTGCTCATCGCCACCGCGACGGCGCAGGACGACCTGGGACGGGTGCGCAACGCGGGCACCGTCTTCCTGGGAGAGCGTTCGTCAGTGGCCTACGGCGACTACATGACGGGCTCCAACCACGTGTTGCCCACGGCGGGGTTGGCGCGGGCCTACTCGGGGCTCAACCTGCTCGACTTCTACCGGTGGACCACCTACCAGCGCGTCACGGCGGCGGCGGCGGCGGCGCTGGCGGAGGACGTGGGGCGGCTGGCTGACAGTGAAGGCCTCTTCGCGCACGCGGACGCCGCGCGCGCCTGGAGGCGGCCATGATTCCCAGGCGGGCTTCGTATCGGGACATTCCGCTGTACGCGCCTTCGAAGCGGCCGTGCCGGGTGGACCTGAGTGACAACACCAACCTCTTTGGTGTGCCGCCCTCCGTGGAGCGGGTGCTTGTCTCCACCGCGTCCCGCGTCCCGCGCTATCCCCCGGGCTACGCGCCGGATCTGCGCCGGGCGCTGGCGGCGTCCATTGGCGCGGCGCCCGACGAGATAACGACGGGCTGCGGCTCGGATGACGTCATCGACTCGGCGCTGCGCGCCTTCCTGGAGCCCGGGGACACGCTGGCGTTCCAGGACCCGACCTTCGTCATGGTGCCGCTGTTCGCCAAGGTGAACGGGCTCAAGGCCGTGCCCGTCCCGCTGAAGCCGGACTTCGACGTGGACGCGGACGCGCTGCTCGCCACGGGGGCGAAGGTCATCTACCTGTGCTCGCCCAACAACCCCACAGGCACCGCGCTGTCGCGGGCGGCGGTGGAGCGTGTCGCCGAGGACGCGCCCGGCATCGTCATCATCGATGAGGCCTATGCGGACTTCGCGCCGGGGAAGGCCTTCCTCGACCTGGCGCGACGGCGGCCGAATGTGCTGGTGACGCGCACCTTCTCCAAGGCCTTTGGGCTGGCGGGGCTGCGGGGGGGGTGGGGCGCCGGCTCGCCCGAGCTGGTGTCGGAGGTCGAGAAGGCTCGCGGGCCCTACAAGCTCACCAGCGTCGCGGAGGCGGTGGCCGTCTCGGTGCTGAACGATGACGCGCAGTGGGTGCGAGCCCGTGCGGAGGAGGCCGTCGCCTGTCGCGAGCGGCTGCGCGGCGCGCTGGTGTCGCTGGGCCTGTCGCCGCTGCCATCGGAGGCCAACTTCCTGATGGTGCCGCTTCCGGGCGCGCTGGCCGTGGCGGAGCGGATGCGGGAGCGGGACGTGAATGTGCGGGCGTTCCAGTCGCTGACGGGCGTGGGCGACGCGCTCCGAGTCGGTGTGGGGCCCTGGCCGTTGATGGAGACAGCGCTGGCGGCGCTGCGGGAGGCGTTGCGATGAGAGTCACCTTGTTCGACTACGGCGCGGGCAACCTCCACTCGCTGGCCAAGGCCCTGGCCACGGTGCCGGGCGCGGAGGTGCGCGTACAGGAGGACCCCTTGCGCGCGCTGGACACCGACGTCCTGGTGCTGCCGGGGGTGGGCGCCTTCGGGGCGGCGGTGGCGCGGCTCGAGCCGGCGCGTGAAGCCATGCGAGCGGCACTGGAGCAGGGCCTGCCGTGCCTGGGCATCTGCCTGGGCATGCAGTTGCTCTTCGAAGGCAGTGACGAAGGCGCGGGCGCCGGCCTGGGCTACTTCGCGGGCCGGGTGACGCGGCTGACGGCGAAGCGCGTGCCAGAGATTGGGTGGAATCAGGTCGACGAAGAACGCACGCTGGCGGGAGCGCGGCTGGACACCGTGTACTACGCGCACAGCTTCGTCTGCCGCGCCGCGGATGCTTCGGTGGTGACGGGGTGGACGACGCACGAGCAGGACCGCTTCCCGGCGGCGGTGCGAAGGGGGAGGGTGGTGGGCGTGCAGTTCCACCCGGAGAAGTCCTCCACGGCGGGCGTGCGCTTCGTCCAGGCTTTCTTGCGGGAGGTGACGTCATGATTGCGATTCCCGCCATCGACCTGCGCGAGGGCGCGTGCGTCCAGCTCGTGGGCGGCTCGTATGCGGCGGAGAAGGTCCGGGTGGAGGACCCGCTGGAGGCGCTGAAGCAATGGCGCAGCCACGGCTTCCGCGCGTTCCATGTCGTGGACCTGGACGCGGCGCTGGGCAAGGGCTCCAACTCGGACGCCATCTTCCAGCTGACGGCCTACGAGCGCGGGCTCACCTTCTCGGTGGGCGGCGGCGTGCGTGATTCCGACCGGGTGGAGGCCGTCCTGGCAGGCGGCGCCGAGTTCGTGGTGGTGGGGACTCGTGCCATCGAAGACGCCGCCTGGCTGGCGGACATCGCGAACCGCTTTCCCGACCGAGTCGTCGTCGCCGCGGACGTGAAGGGGCGCGAGGTGGTGACGCGAGGCTGGACGGCGGGGAGCCACCGCGACATCCGCGAGGTGCTGGCGTCCTTCGAGCCCTTGCCGCTGGGGGGCCTGCTCGTGACGGCGGTCCACAAGGAGGGGCAGCTGTCGGGTGTGGACCTGCCGCTGATGCGGGAGGTGGCGAGCACCAGCCGACACCGCCTGTACGCGTCGGGTGGCGTGACGACGATGGAGGACCTGAGGGCCCTGGCGGAAGCGGGCGCCTACGGGGCCGTCATTGGCATGGCGTTGTACACCGGAAGACTGGATGCGAGCGCAGTCGCTCAGGAGTTCGCGGGATGACCACTGTCATTCGGGAGACGAAGGAGACGCAGGTTCGGGTGGAGTTGTCGCCGGGCAAGGGCGTCACGAACGTGGACACGGGGCTGAAGTTCTTCGACCACATGCTGGCCACCTTCGCGCGCTACGCGGGGTTGGACCTCACGCTGCATGCGCGGGGGGACCTCACGCACCATGTGATGGAGGATGTGGCGATAACCCTGGGCACTGCGGTGCAGCAGGTGATTCCGGCCACGGCCGCGCGCTTCGCCGAGCGCACCATTCCCATGGACGACGCGCTGGTGCAGGCCTGCCTGGATGCAGGGGGACGCTTCTATTACCAGGGCCCGTTGAAGAACCGGCTCTACGAGCACTGGATGCGCTCGTTCAGCGAGCACGCCCGGGTGACGCTGCACCTGCGGGTGCTGCGCGGAAAAGACAGCCACCACGCGACGGAGGCGGCCTTCAAGGCGCTGGGGCTGGCGCTGCGGGATGCCATGGTGGATTCGGGCACGGTGTTCAGCATGAAGGGCGCCGTGTCCCTGGAGGTGAAGTGATGCTCACGCGACGGCTCGTCGTCTGTCTGGACGTGAAGGGCGGACGCGTGGTGAAGGGCGTCCAGTTCGAGGGACTTCGCGACGTGGGTGACCCGGTGGAACTGGCCCGGCGCTACGAAGCGGAGGGCGCGGATGAGGTGACGTTCCTGGACATCTCCGCCAGCGCCGAGGAGCGGGACACGTTGTGGGAGCTGGTGCGGCGCACCGCCGAGCAGCTCTTCATCCCCCTGGCGGTCGGCGGCGGGGTTCGCACGGTGGAGGACGTGGGCCGGGCGCTGCGCGCGGGCGCGGACAAGGTGAGCATCAACTCCGCGGCGGTGGCCAATCCGGCGCTGCTCACCGCCTGCGCGGAGCGCTTCGGCGCACAGTGCGTGGTGGCCAGCATCGACGCGAAGCGAGACGGCGACCGCTGGCGCGTCTACACCCATGGCGGCAGGAGGCCCACGGACCTGGACGCGGTGGCCTGGGCGCGTGAGTGCGTGGCGCGAGGGGCCGGGGAAGTGCTCCTCACCAGCATCGACCGGGATGGCGCGCGGACGGGCTATGACCTGGCGCTGACGCGGGCCGTGTCGGAGGCCGTGGCTGTGCCAGTCATCGCCTCGGGCGGCGCGGGCAGCGCGGCGCACGTCCGGGAGGCGTTCCAGGAGGGCGGCGCTGACGCGGCCTTGGTCGCGGGCATCCTGCACGACGGCCTCACCACGGTGGGGGACATCAAGGCGCTGCTCCGCGAGGGCGGCCTTCACATTCGGAGCGTGGCATGACGGACTCGGGAACCCTGATGCAGGCCGCCGCCGAGGTGGCGCGGCTCGCGGGTGACGTGGCGTTGGGCTTCTTCCGCGGTGGCGTCGCGGTGGACACGAAGTCGGACGGCTCTCCGGTGACGGTGGCGGACCGCACGGCGGAGTCCCGTGCGCGCGAGTGGCTGGAGGCGCGCTTCCCCCAGGACGGCATCCTGGGCGAGGAGTTCGGCGAGACGCGGCCGGGCGCGAAGCGCCGGTGGATTCTGGACCCCATCGACGGGACGAAGACGTTTATCCGCGGTGTCCCGCTGTGGGGCACGCTGGTGGCGCTGGCGGAAGGCGAGCGCATCCTCGTGGGGGCCGCGTACTTCCCCGCGGTGCGTGAGCTGCTGGTGGCGGCGCCGGGGCAGGGCTGCTTCTGGAATGACCGGCGCGCGGCCGTGTCCACGCAGGCGGAGCTGTCCAAGGCGGTGGTGCTGTCCACGGATGCGCGCTTCCCGGTGTACCCGGAGCGCGGGGCCGCCTGGCGCGCGCTCGCGCGGGACGCGGCCGTGGACCGCACCTGGGGGGACTGCTACGGCTACCTGCTGGTGGCCACCGGGCGCGCGGAGGTCATGGTGGATGAGCTGCTGTCCCCCTGGGATGGCGCGGCCTTGCAGCCCATCATCGAGGAAGCTGGCGGTGTGTTCACCGACTGGACGGGCCGGCGGACCGCGTTCGGCGGAAACGGTATCGCCACCAACGCGGCCATGGCACGCGTGGTGCGGGAACGGCTCGGCGCCGTGGAGACACGTTGATGCTCGACCTGGACGCGCTCGACTTCGCGAAGGGCAACGGACTGGTGACGGTCGTCACGCAGGACGCGAGCACGGGTGACGTGTTGATGGTGGCGCATGCCGACCGGGAAGCCCTGGCGCGCACGCTGGCCACCGGAGAGATGCACTACCGGTCGCGCACGCGCGGCCTGTGGCACAAGGGCGCATCCAGTGGAAACGTCCAGCGCGTGGTGGCGCTCCGCGCCGACTGTGACGGTGACGCGGTGCTCGCGCGCGTGGAGAAGGCGGGCCCCGCATGTCACACGGGGACGGAGACCTGCTTCGGGCCTGGCCGCTGGGATGCGCTGAGCGCGTTGGATGACACCCTCGCCCGGCGCGCCGCACCCGTGGACCCGCCCGATGATGCGCCCCCGAGCTACACGCGCCGCCTGCTGGAGGACCGCAACCTGCGCTTGAAGAAGCTGGGCGAGGAGGCCGCGGAGTTGGTGACCGCGTGCGCGGACGCGGATCCATCACGCGCCGCGGAGGAAGCGGCGGACGTGCTCTACCACGTGCTCGTCGCCGTCCGGCCGCTGGGCCTCTCGCTCGACGACGTGAAGGCGGTGCTCGCCAAACGCGCTTCGCGCTGATTCACCTCTCATGTCCGCTTCACGACAATATCCGGCGAATCCTGGAGATGACGCAGGCGTATACGTGTTTTCCCTGAGTGTCGGTGTCGGTGCGGTTGAATTTGTCCGTTTCCGCTGCAGGGCAGGCCCACGGTGCCGGGCGAAATGAAGGCCGGTTCAGGTGTCGCGCACTTCAACGAATGGAGTGTTCCTGCTACAGATCCGACGGCACGGCAGCGTGGCATGCCGGGCGGGTGCCGGTCCGGCGCTCGCCTCACCGGAGGCATCGTGAACGGCCCTACCTACAAAGCGGAGATCATCGACCGAGTCATCTTCTCCCGCTGGGAGAATCCTCCGACCAAGGAGGACGTGACGCTGGTGCTGGCGCAGATGCAGGAAGCGGCGACGCGGCTCAACACGAACCTCATCTACGTGGGGTCGGTGAGCTCGAAGTCGAAGGTTCCCGACGCGAACGAGCGCGCCGTGCTCAACCAGTTCCTCATGGATGCCCGCCGCACCTGCGTGGAGCAGGCGTGGCTCGTCTACGAAGGCACGGACCTGCAGCACAACCTTCAGCGCGTCATCATCTCCGGCGTGCTCATCCTCACGCGCACCTTCGACAACTTCCTGTCGGTCGCGAAGTCGGGTGACTCCATCGTCAAGGACGTGAGCGCGGTGCTGAAGAAGGACGCCGCGCCGCTCTTCACGATGGCCAAGGAGCGCGGCCTCATCGCCTGACGTCGGCGGCGCCTTCAACGGGCGCCGTGGACCTCCAGCTCCTTCAGCTCGGTGTCCACGCGCTCGGGGAAGACGCTCACCGCGTCCACGTCGCGCAGCGGCACCTGGAGCGGGCACTGCTCCCACTGACCCGTGCCGTTGAAGCGGCACACGGTGGGGTTGACGAAGGCGAAGTCCTTCTCCGGGTCCTTCAAGCCCACGCCTTGCGGCGTCCGGACGATGGCCCGCACCGTCCCCGGCCCCGTGGCGCGGACCATCACCGACACGAGCTGCTTCAGCGTGGGCGCGTAGCTCGCGCGCAGCGCGCCGTCCGCCTCCCAGCGCTTGCTCTTGCGCGCCTGTCCTACCGGGACGCCTGTGTTCTCGTCCTGGTCGAACGCCTGGAAGCCGGGCTCGGTGCCTTCAATCCGGTCCGGCTTCATGGCGCTCGTCTCGGGAGGAGTGGGGCCCGCGGCCAGGGCGATCAGCGCGGGCGTGGGCGCCACGAGGTTCGCGGCGGCGGCGCGCAGCAGCGCGTCATCCAGGAGTCCTGCCCGTGAGCAGCGGGGCGCCAGCGCTCCGGCGAGCGCGAGCACGGGTGGCCGCACGGTGAGGCCCGACTGGGCCGCGGGCGCGATCCCCAACTGGACGAGCGAGGCACACGCCCCTCCCAGGCCTGCCCCCGCGTGCTCCAGATTCCATTTCGCGCTCGCGGTGTCGGCATGCGGACCCACCGCGGCGTTCAGCAGGGCCTGTCCCACGGCCTGGGCGCACGAGTTGGCGGCGGGCGGGCAGCGCTCACACAGGCTGGCCAGCAGGCCGCGCAGCGGTGTGGCTTCTCCTTCGGATAAGGGCGAGCGGGCGTCCAGGGCCGCGCCCAGCGCGCAGGCGCGGGCGGGCGGCTGACGGCATGCGTCGAGCTGCTGGCGGGCCTCAGCCAGGGCCCGGGGGGCCTGGGGCGTGCGGAGGGCGCTTTCGAGGGCCCGCTCCAGCGTGCGGCACTCCGGGGTGGAGGCGGGAGCGGGGGCTCCGGCCGGGACGTCACCCGCCTGGGCCGTTCGCGCTGGCCGAGGACCGGGCGCTTCCTCCTGGTGCGTCACACACCACAGGCGTCCGAAGGCGATGAGTGCCACCAACATCAAGAGGAGGGTTCGGAGCGGGAAACGGCGCACGAGCAAACTCCTTGATTCCAACCGGGACCGGGGGTTATCAGCCCCACCGGGTTCCATCCGCAATAATTACGGAGGCGTGCGTGGCTGAGACGTTCGACGTGGTGATCATCGGTTCGGGCCCCGGCGGCTACGTGGGCGCCATCCGCGCGGGTCAGCTGGGCCTGAAGACGGCCATCATCGAGAAGGACAAGCGGCTGGGTGGCACCTGCCTCCATCGCGGCTGCATCCCGACCAAGTCCCTGCTGTGGACCGCGGAGCTGTTCCACCACGTCCGCGAAGCGGCTGACTTCGGCGTTGATGTGAGCAGCCCGGCCATCAACTGGCCCAACGCGATGAAGCACAAGGACAAGATTGTCACCAAGGGTGCCAACGGCATCGACTTCTTGATGAAGAAGAACAAGGTGACGGTGGTGAAGGGCCACGGCCGCATCGCCGGCAAGGGCAAGGTGGAGGTCACCGCCGAGGACGGCTCCAAGCAGGTCCTGGAGGCGAAGAACATCATCATCGCCACGGGCTCGGTGCCCAAGTCCCTGCCCAACGTCCCCGTGGACCACAAGCGGGTGCTGAACAGCGACTCCATCCTGCAGATCGACCGCGTCCCCAAGAGCATCATCGTGCTGGGCGCTGGCGCGGTGGGCTGTGAGTTCGCCTCCGTGTTCAACCACGTGGGCAGCAAGACCGCCATCGTGGAGTACCTGCCCGCGCTGCTCCCCATCGAGGACGCGGACATCTCCAAGGAGCTGGAGAAGATCTTCAAGCGCCGCGGCATCGACGTGCACACCGGCTCCGCGGTGGAGAAGGTGGAGCACACGGCGGACGGCGTGCGCGTCACCATGAAGGTGGGCAACGAGACCAAGACGCTGGAGGCGGAGATCCTCCTGTCGGCGGTGGGCCGCTCGCCCGTCACCGAGGACGTGGGCCTGAACAAGACGAACATCCAGGCCGAGCGCGGCTACATCAAGGTCGACTCGATGCTGCGCACCTCCGAGCCGAACGTCTACGCCGTGGGAGACATCATCCCCACGCCGATGCTGGCGCACATGGCCAGCGCGGAGTGCGTGGTGGCCGTGGAGCACATCGCCGGGAAGAACCCGCAGCCCATCAACTACGACCTGACGCCGTCGGCCACGTACTGCTACCCCGAGGTCGCCTCGGTGGGCCTGACGGAGAAGAAGGCCAAGGAGCGCGGCTACGACGTGAAGGTGGGCATCGCTCCGATGGGCGCCGTGACCAAGGCCGCCATCTCCAACGAGGCCACCGGCATGATCAAGATCGTGTCGGACCGGAAGTACGACGAGGTCCTCGGCGTGCACCTCATCGGGCCGCACGCGACGGAGCTGCTGGCCGAGGCGTGTGTCGCGCTGAAGCTGGAGATCACCACCGAGGAGCTGGCCAACACCATCCACGCGCACCCGACGCTCTCGGAAATCGTGCACGAGGGTGCCGAGGCCACGCTGGGCCACCCGCGCCACTTCTAGGCGGCGGCGCCTCGCTTGAAGTCCCAGGGGCCGTCCCGGTGTGCCGCGGACGGCCCCTCGTATTTCCGGCCCACGCGGCCGCGCGAGGTGACGCTCTCCTGACTGGCCGCCCTCACGGGGGCTCCTGGCCTGTGCCCAGGCGCCGGGGGCATTAGTAGAGAGGCGACAACTGGCGGACGACTGGTGGATGCTGACGCCTTGCGTCAGTGGCTTCCGCTTGAACGTCCTCCGTCCAACCCATAGAAGGCCCGCGATCCATGGCGACTCCCGACCGGTTCCCTCTCCCCCAGGTGACTGAGACCACCCGCAAGCCGGAGTGGCTGAAGGTGCGGCTCCCGCACGGAGAGGGCTACGAGCGGGTCAAGGCCATCGTGAAGCGCACGAAGCTGGCCACGGTGTGCGAAGAGGCCCGCTGCCCGAACATCGCCGAGTGCTGGGGCGGTGGCACCGCCACGGTGATGCTGATGGGCGAGGTGTGCACGCGCGCGTGCCGCTTCTGCCACGTGAAGGTCGGCGCGCCTCCGCCGTTGGATCCAATGGAGCCCATCCATCTGGCCCAGGCGGTGAAGGAGATGGACCTGGAGTACATCGTCGTCACGTCCGTGAACCGGGATGACCGGCCGGACGGCGGCGCCAGCCACTTCGCCTCCGCCATCCGCGAGCTGCGCCGGGAGAGCCCGCGCACCATCGTCGAAGTGCTCATCCCTGACTTCAAGGGCGTGGAGCAGGACCTGACCACCGTGGCGGAGGCCAGGCCCCACGTGGTGGCGCACAACGTGGAGACGGTGGAGCGCCTCACGCCGACGGTGCGAGATCGGCGCGCGAAGTACCACCAGTCCCTGCGCGTGCTGGAGTACCTCAAGCACCGCCCCGAGGGCCTGTACACCAAGACGTCCGTCATGGTGGGCCTGGGGGAGACGGACGCGGAGCTGGAGCAGACGTTCAAGGACCTGCGCGACGTGGGTGTGGACGTGCTGACGCTGGGCCAGTACCTGCAGCCGTCGCAGTACCACCTGCGCGTGGAGCGGTTCGTGACGCCCGCGCAGTTCGAGGCGTACAAGACGCTGGCCGAGTCCTACGGCTTCCTCTACGTGGCCTCCGGTCCGCTGGTGCGGTCCAGCTACCGGGCCGCTGAGTTCTTCATGAAGGGCCTGATGGAGCGCGAGCGGATCGAGCGGCTCGGCTGAGCGGTGACGCTCCGATTCATGGCTTGACCCAACACCCCTGCTTCCCGGAAAGACGACTCCATGGCGATCTTCGAATTCAAGCTCCCCGACCTTGGTGAAGGCGTGATGGAGGGTGAGCTGGTGAAGTGGCACGTGAAGGCGGGGGATTCCGTCAAGGAAGACCAGGTGCTCGCCGAGGTGATGACGGACAAGGCCACCGTCACCGTCCCCGCGCCCAAGGCGGGCCGTGTCGTGAAGACGCACGGCAATGAAGGCGACCTGGCGAAGGTGCACCAGCTCCTCGTCACCCTGGAGGTGGAGGGCGACGCGCCGGCGCAGTCCAGTGGCCATGGCGAGGCCAGCGCGGCTCCCGTGGCCGCGGCGCCCGCGGCGGGTGGCCAGGGCGGTGGGGCGCCCGCCTCGGCGTCCAAGGTGCTGGCCACGCCGGTGACGCGGCGGATGGCCCGCGAGCACGGGCTGGACCTGGCGGCCATCTCCGGCACGGGGCCGCAGGGCCGCGTGACGAAGGCGGACGTGGTGGCGGCGCTGGAGGGGGGCGAGAAGAACGTCGTCGCGGCTCCGGCCGAGCAGAAGGCGCGTCCCGCGGCTCCGCCGGTCAGCTCGGGCGCGGCGGACGAGCGCGTTCCGCTGCGGGGCCTGCGCAAGAAGATCGCCGAGAAGATGGTGCGGTCGAAGTTCACGGCGCCGCACTTCGCCTTCGTCGAGGAAGTGGACGCCACGGAGCTGGTGGCCCTGCGCGCGCGGCTGAACGCGCAGCTGGTGGCGGCCGGTGAGAACACCAAGCTCAACTACCTGCCGTTCATCATCAAGGCGACGGTGGCGGCGCTGAAGAAGTTCCCGCACCTGAATGCGAACTTCGATGAGGCGGCGCAGGAGCTGGTGGTCCGCGGCGAGTTCAACATCGGCATGGCGGCGGCGACGCCGGACGGCCTCACCGTGGCGGTGGTGAAGAACGCGGACCGGCTGACGCTGGCTGACCTGGCGCGTGAGACGGCTCGCCTGGGCGCCGCCGCGCGTGACCGCAAGCTGAAGATGGAGGAGCTGACGGGTGGCACCTTCACCATCAGCTCGCTGGGGCAGAGCGGCGGTCTGTTCGCCACGCCCATCATCAACCACCCCGAAGTGGGCATCCTGGGCGTGCACCGCCTCAAGAAGCGCCCGGCGGTGGTGGGTGACCAGGTCGTCGTCCGCGACATGATGAACCTGTCGCTGTCGTGCGACCACCGCGTCATCGACGGCTCGGTGGCGGCGGACTTCACGTACGAGATCATCAAGTACCTGGAGAAGCCGGACCTGCTGTTCCTGGCCATGGCGTGAGGTGAGCGCCGTGGCAGGTCCACGCCCCCGACGTGAGGGGCGTGGTGGCCCTGGAGCCGGGCCGGGAAGCGCCTGACGCTGGGGCTCGCGTTCAAGGGCCGCGCGCGGGGGCTTCGAGCCGGTTAGGCTCTCTCCGTATGGCCGAGAACCCTCGCGAGCTGATCCGCGCCGCGCAGTCCGCCGAGACACAGGGGGACGTGGCCCGTGCGGTGGAGTGCCTGCAGAAAGCGGCGGAGCTGTACCGTCAGGCGGGCAATCCGTCCCGCGCGTTGCAGCTGCTTCGTCATGCGCAGCGGCTGGACGGCAGCCGCGCGGACATCGCGGATGCGGTGAACCGGCTGGAGTGGATGCCGGAGCCTGTGCTCGCACGGTCGGAAGCGGACACCGACGACGAAGAGGCCTTGCCTGGGGCCGGGCTGGTGCGTTCCCTGGAGTCGGAGTTGCTTCCGGACGTCGGCCACCGGCAGCGGCTCATCGAGGATGCGCTGCGCGAGGCGACCCTGCACGCCGGCGACGACGCGCCTGGCGACGCCGCCCAGGCCTGGGTCATCGAGACTGCGGTCGCGGAGGACGCGCAGCGGCTCGAAGCGCAGCTTGCGCGTGTCGCGGGCGCGGTCGAAGGCGCCGAGGAGTCCTCGCGCCAGACGGATGCCCCGCCTCGGCGTCGCGGAGAGGCCCGGCTCATCGAGCGCGGCCCCACGCGCGCGGATGCGGCGCTCGACGCGTGGTGCTCCTTCTGTTGCCGTCCACGCACGGACACGGGGGACCTGGTCGCGGGGCCCGCGGGCGCGTTCATCTGCAAGCGCTGCCTGAACGAGTCGCAAGCCCTGCTGGGCGACGTCACCCCGGTGCCTCCACTTACGGTGTCGCGGAGGGGCCGTCCCGCGGTGCCCAGCATGGGGCTCGTGGGGCAGGGCGCGACGCAGGCGCTGCTGACGCAGTCGCTTGAGGCCCACGCGCGGACCCTGCTGGTCGTCGGGCCCGAAGGCAGCGGCAAGAGCGCCTGGTTCCAGGAGCTCCAGCGAGAGGGCGTGGGCGTCATCACCCCCGTCGCGGACCTGGACCTGACGACTCAGTCGCGCGCCCTGCTGGTGGAGGACGTGGATCGCCTGGATGCGTCATCCCACGCGGCCCTGCGAGCCTTCCTGGCCCAGGACCGCCGGCCTGTCGTGGTGCTGAGCGCGAGGGGCGTGGGCATGGAGGCTCGGGGCCTCAGCCTTCGCGGGGCCTCACACAGCGTTCCCGTGCCCACCACCGCCGCGCTGACTCAGGCCGTGCGCGGCACCGTGCCCACGGACCTCCTGGAGCATGTGCAGGTGCTCCTGCCGCTCCAGGTGCCGACTCACGCTGAATTCATGGAGATTGCCCGCCAGCGCCTGGCCTCGCGCGAGCCCGCGGTCTCCGCCTCCGAGGACGTGCTCAAGGCGCTGGCCCTGGAGGCCAGCCGCGCGCCGCGCGCGGGCCATGAGCTGCACGCCCTCCTCAACCGGGTGCCCACGGGAGCGTGGAGCCTGACGCCCACCGTGAAGCCCGCGTCCGCGCGGAAGGCACGAAGGAAGCGAACATCATGAACACCATCACCGTCTACCGGCTGGGCCGTGTGGAGTACGAGGACGGGCTCGCGCTGATGCACCTCTTCAGCGAGTCCCGCCGCCAGGGGCTCTGCGGCGACGCGCTGCTCCTCTTGGAGCACCCGCCCATCCTCACCCTGGGCCGGGCCGCGAAGCGCGAGAACATCGTCGCCAGCGACGCGCGGCTGGCGAAGGAGGGCGCGGAGGTCTTCGAGACCAACCGTGGAGGCGACGTCACCTACCATGGCCCCGGCCAACTGGTGGGCTACCCCATCTTCCTGCTGCCGGAGGGCCGGCACGACGTGCGCCGCTACGTGCGCGACGTGGAACGCGCCGTCATGCAGGTGCTGGCCCAGTGGGGCATCACCGCGGGCCCCATCCCCAAGTGGCCCGGTGTCTGGATTGGCGAGGAGGGCGCCGCGGACGCGCGAAAAATCGCCGCCATTGGCGTGCACCTGTCGCGCTGGCTCACCACGCACGGCTTCGCGCTCAACGTGAACACGAACCTGGACCACTTCCAGCTCATCGTCCCGTGTGGCATCCGCGAAGCGGGCGTCACGTCCATGCAGCGCGAGCTGGGCCGCGCACTTCCCATGACGGAGGTGGAGGAGGCCATCGCCAGTAGCTTCTGCACCGTGTTTGACAGCGAGCGCTTGGACGCGCCGCCACCGCTGCGGACGGTGAGCATCGCGGTGGTGAAGGGCCGTGGCCCCGAAGCGCGGGTGCTGCTCGTGCGCCGGCGCCCTGAGCGGGGGGGCTTCTGGCAGGTCCTCACGGGGAGGCTCGAAGCGGGTGAATCGCCCGCGCGGGCCGCCGCGCGGGAGCTGGAGGAGGAGACAGGCCTCCGCGTGCCGCTGGTGGACCTGGACTACCGCCACGCCTTCGCCCTGGGGGAGGTGCTGCCACCTCGACTCGTGGAGGAGAACGGCTTCGCCGCCCACGTGTCGCCGGGCGCGGACGTGCGCCTGAGCGCCGAGCACGACGCCTTCGAGTGGGTCGACGTCCCCACGGCCTTGGAGCGGTTGCCCTTCCGGGGCCTGCGGGAGACGGTGAAGCGCGCTACAGCTTGATGACCAGGGACTCGCGAGCGGCGATGGCGTCGGGGCGGTGCTTGCGCACCTGACGCAGCAGCCGGTCCATGCCCGCGTCATCGCGTGACGGGTCGTGGTGGAAGAGCACCAGCTTCTTCACCTCGGCCTTGTCCGCCGCGTGCACCGCGGCCTGCCAGGTGGAGTGGCCCCAGCCGGTGCGCGCCGGCCCGGTGCGGCCGTGGTACTCGTCCTCGGTGTACATGGCGTCGTAGATGAGGACGTCCGCGTCCTGGGCGAACGCGTAGAAGGCCGCGTCCATGTCGCTGCCATGCTCCAGGTCGGTGGCGTACACCACCGAGCGGCCCTGGCACTCGACGCGGTAGCCCATGTTGCCACCCGGGTGGTTCAGCTCGATGGTGTGCACCGTCGCCGGGCCCAGCCGCAGCGTCTGCGTGGCGGCCAGGTCCGTGTACGTGAGCTGCGCCCGGAACACGCCGTCCGCCGTCACCGGGAAGTACGGCGGCACCATCTGCCCGCTGAGGAGCTGCTTCACCGACTGCCCATGCCGCGCCGGGCCGTAGACAGTCAGGGCGCTCGTGGGCAGGAACATGGGCCCGAAGAAGGGCAGGCCCTGCAGGTGGTCATAGTGGTAGTGCGAGATGAAGATGGAGCCCTTCACCGGCTTCTTCTTCGCCACCAGCGCATTCCCCAGCGCGCGCGCGCCGGTGCCCAGGTCGAAGATGAGCAGCTCGTCCCCGCAGCGGACCTCCACGCAGGGGGTGTTGCCGCCGTAGCGCTTCGTGTGCGCGCCCGGTGAAGGAATGGAGCCGCGCACACCCCAGAAGCGCACCTCGAAGGGCACGCGGGCCTGGTTGCGCGTGACGGTGTTCCGCCGCCGCGCGGGGGGCTTCTCAGCCGGCTTTGGCTTCCGTGTCGTCGTCCTCGGCGAAGAGCTCAATCAGGTGCCCCGTACGCTCGCGCTTCGTCCTCAGGTAGTCGACGTTATGCGGATTGTGCTCGGTCCGGGAAGGGATTCGACGCCGGACGGGAATGCCTTCTTCGACCATGCCCGCGATCTTCAGCGGATTGTTGGTCATCAGGTCCACCGAGCGCACATCCAGGCTCCGCAGCATCTCCGCCGCGATGTCATAGGTGCGCAGGTCGTCCGCGAACCCCAACTGCCGGTTGGCTTCGTAGGTGTCCAGTCCCTTGGACTGCAGCGCGTAGGCCTTGATCTTGTTGCCCAGGCCGATGCCGCGCCCCTCCTGCCGCAGGTACAGCACGACGCCCTGTCCCGACTGGGTGATGAAGTCGAGCGAGCGGTCCAGCTGCTGGCGGCAGTCGCACTTCAGGCTGCCGAAGACCTCGCTCGTGAGGCACTCGGAGTGGATGCGCACCGGGACACCCTCGTGTCCTGAAACCTGTCCGACGACGAGCGCGACGTGCTCCCGCCCGTTGCGCCTGTCCCGGAAGACGATGGTCCGCAGCGAGCCGCGCTCGGTGGGGATGTCCGCCTCCGAGAACCGCTCCAGGTGCTGCGTGGGCTTGCGGGTCGGAAGGACCTGAGGTGAGCGTGTGTCCGACATGTCGAGTCCTCTCCAGATGCGGGCCCCTGTTTGGAGTCCTCAGGTTCTCAAGTCAAGGCGGGCTCGAACTTTCGAACACGAGCCCCTACGAGGATGCTCCACGGCGTCCTTCGTTCCTCAGGCCACCCATGAGAGCGGAAGCAGTTCTACCGCGTCCCCATCCGTCAAGCTGCTGGCTTCCCGGGGGAAGTGCAGCAGATGGGTGGCCGCCGCGGCAGAACGCAGGGCACCGGACGTTTGTGTCGCCAGAGGACGGGCCCACAGGTTGCCTTCTCGCCAGGCAGCCGTGACGCGGACGAAATGCGCCAGACCGGAGGGCTTGGACAGCTTGCCTTCCAGGCGTCCGGCCACGCGTCCGGGCCCCACCTGCGCATGCCCCATCAGCTTGCGCAGGGCCGGGCGCACGAAGAGCTCGAACGTCACCAGGGAAGACGTGGGATTGCCCGGGAGCCCGAAGAAGAGCGTGTCGCCACGACGGCCCACCACCAGCGGCTTTCCCGGCTTGATGGCGACGCGCCAGAAGTGCTGCTCCACGCCCAGCGCGGCCAGCACTTCCTTCACGTAGTCGCGCTCGCCCACGGACACCCCCGCGCTGGTGATGACCACGTCGAACCCGTCCAGCCGGGAGAGGGCGGCCAGCACGGCGTCGCGCGTATCCCGGGCGATGCCCAGCCGCGTGGGAAGGCCGCCCGCGCGGCGGACCGCCAGCGCCAGCGACGGCGCGTTGGTGTCCACGATGCGGCCGTTGGGTGGCTCGTCCGCGTGGCACAGCTCGTCGCCAGTGGAGAGGATGGCCACTCGCGGTGCGCGCGACACGGGCACGATCTGCCGGCTCTGGGCCCAGAGGAGGCCCAGCTCGGGGATGCCCAGCGGCGTGCCGCATGCCAGCAGCAGCTGCCCCTCCCGAGCGTCCTCGCCCCGGGGCCGCACGAACTGTCCCGGCCCCACCGCTTCGAGCACGTCGACCTGATCCGCGCCGCCCTGGCCCACGGGCCGCGTCCGCTCCCGCATCACCACCGCATCCGCGCCCGCGGGGAGGGGAGCGCCCGTCATGATGCGGGCGCACACCCCGGGGAGCAGCGCCTGATGGCCCACCGCGCCCGCGTAGAGGGTCTCCCCGACGTCGAGCCGGACGGGCAGGGGACCCGCCAGGTCCGCGCTGCTCACCGCGTAGCCGTCCATGGCTGAGTTGTCCCAGGGAGGGAGCGTACGCTGCGCCGTCACGTCCTCGGCGAGCACTCGCCCCAGGGCGTCATCCAGCGGCAGCCATTCGCTGGGAAGGGGCGCGCACAGGGCCAGGATCCGCGACCGGGCTTCTTCTTCCGGCAGCAATGTGGCGGAGTCGTTCATGCCCGGCTTATAGCCATGCCGTGGCCCTGTGGCTTCGATGCGTTCGCGAACAAAGTCCGTGAGATAATCAAGTGTTAGTTTGACAGTCTACCTGATCATCGTTACAAGCAGCGGTGATCGCGAGGCTTGCCTGCCCTCTGGGTAGGTCCGCCAACCCGTTGAAAGGACACGGGAACTCTAAAGGAGACTGCGTCGATGGCCAAGCCCAAGTCCGGGGCCAAGAAGACGACTCCCGCTGGCAAGGCTGGCGCAAAGCCCGCTGCGAAGAAGGACTCCGCTGCCCGGCTGGATCTGATCAAGAACGCCTCCAAGCGGGCGGCGAAGGCGGCGACGAAATTGGCGAAAGCGGCATCGGACGTAACGAAGGGGGCCAAGAGCGCGGCGAAGAAGGCCGTGCAGGAGAAGGCCACCGCGAAGAAGGCCGCGCCCGCCGGGAAGACGGCCTCGGCCGCCAAGGCGGCGCCACCAGCCGCGAAGGCCCCGAAGGCACCTCCTGCGAAGGCACCTCCGGCGAAGGCGTCTCCCGCGAAGGCGTCTCCCGCGGCGAAGTCCGCCGCGGGTGCCAAGACGGGGAAGGCGAGCGCGGTGCCCGCCGCCCCGCCAGTGGAGAGCCCCCGTCCTCGCGCCACCAAGCTCCCACCCCCGGGCGAGCCGCTCACCAAGCGTGAGATGGAGCAGCTTCTGACGGCCGGCGAAGGCCGCGGCGTCACGGGCGAGGGCAGCCTCAAGGGTCGCTTGGTGGTCACCAACGACATGCCGCACCTGGTGGTCGTCGGGCGCGACAAGCGCGAGCTGACCTTCCTCCTCCAGGGCCCGGATCAGGAAGTGCTCCCGGCCTACCTGGACCACAAGGTCTCCGTCAGCGGGCTGATCCGCAAGACGACCAACCACGCTGGCGTGGTGGACGTGCGCAAGTACTCGGCCAAGAAGCCAGACGCGGAGGTGGTGGAAGCCACCCCGGTGGAGACGGAAGCGCGGCTGCGCTACCTGTCACCCGGCGAGGTCTCCATGGTGACGGCGGCCGGCATGGGCGCGGGCATCAAGGGCTTCGCGGGCGTGCGTGGCAACCTGGAGATGACGGGCGAGGAGTTCGTTCTCGTCGTGTCCAACGGCGGCACGCGCCAGCAGGTGTCATTCATCATCGAGGGCAAGTTCGCCACCAAGGCCCTGCGCAAGCACGTGGGGCACACGCTCCAGGTGCAGGGCGTCGTCGACAAGACGTCCGGCTGGGGTGGCCGCATCCACGCGGAGAACGTGGAGCCGCGGCCGTCCGAAGCGCGCGCCGTGTCCCGCGATGAGATGGAGCTGGTGCACATCGAGGGAGAGGTTCCCGCGTCCGTGGACGTGCGGCTCAACCACGGCCTCACCGTGCGCCTGCCCGAACATCCCGGCTTCACCTGGGCCATCGAGCCCACGGTGGCCAAGCGCGTGGGCCTGCGCGAAGCCAACTTCGAGCCCGCGCCCGAGGACGGTGCCGGCACCCGCGAGTTCTTCTTCACCCCTCGCAACCCGGGCACCTTCGAGGTGGAGTTCTTCCTGGCCAAGGCGCTGTCGCCTGGCCTGGTGGACCGCTCCTTCAAAATCAACGTCACGGTCAAGCCCTGAGGGTCGCCGCCCCGCCCGGAGCAGGTTCCGAGGGGCGGCCGGTCGCCGGGGGGTTCCCGTTCGGCCGCTTCGGGCTTACCCGTTCCCGTAGCGGCCGAGCCGCGACCCCACCGTGAGCCTTTCTCCAGAACACCTCAAGCAGCTTCTCTCTGACGCAGACCACCCGCTGGGCATCAAGGAGCTTCTCCGGCTCGCGGGCCTGCACCCTGGGCAACAGACGGAGCTCAAGCGCACCCTGCGCGAGCTCGTCCGTCAGGGCGACATCCTCAAGGACGGCAAGCGCTTCGTGCCCCGGCATCCGTCACGGCGCGAGGCCGACGTGCGTGCAAAGGAGCAAGGCGCTCCCGAGGCGTGGCGTCAGCGCGGCGCGGAAGGGCCCCGCGAAGGCGGTCCGAATCGAGGGCCACGGCAGGCAGGACCGCGTGCGGCGGGCCCTGGCGGCTTCGCGGGCCGCCGGCCTGAGCCGGGGGCGCGCGGCAAGCGCGCGGGCTGGCAGGAGCGGGGCCCGGGGAGTGAGCGCCGGGGCGCCTCGAAGCACGGAGGGGGCTTCCGGCAGGAGCGGGCGCAGGGGCCCGGCCGCCGGGGCAGCTTCAGCGAGGCCGAAGGTGATGGCCTGCTGGAAGGCATCCTCCATGTCCACCGGGATGGCTTCGGCTTCGTGCATCCGCTGTCGGCGGAGGGAGGGGACAACGTCTTCCTGCCGCCGCACGAGGCCCAGCGCGCGCTCGACAATGATCGGGTGGTGGTGGCTGTCTCGGGGCGGCCTCCGCGCCTGGAGGGCCGGATCATCCGGGTGGTGCAGCGCCGTCGCGAGCTGGCGGTGGGCACCTACGTCGTGAAGGGCCGCTACGCCGTGGTGTACCCCACGGATTCGAGCCTGCCCGGCCCCATCCGCGTGCCGCTGACGCAGATGGCGCGCGAGGGGGACCTGGTGAAGGTCCAGCTGGGCATCGGTGCCCAGATGTTGGACCCGGACCGGGGGCTGCACGGCGAGGTGGCCGGCTCCCTGGGCAAGCCCGGCACGCCGAGCGCCGAGGTGCTGGGCGTCGCCTACTCGCAGGGGTTCTCCGACGAGTTCCCGCCGGAGGTCATGGGCGAGGCGGACCGCTACGCGGTGACGGTGTCGGAGGCAGAGGCCCGCGGCGAGCACCGGCGCGACCTGCGCGCCATGCCCCTCATCACCATCGACGGTGAGGACGCGCGCGACTTCGACGACGCTGTCTACGTGGAGGACGGCGCGGACGGGTGGCGGCTGGTGGTGGCCATCGCGGACGTGACGCACTACGTGTGGGAAGGCAGCGCGCTCAACGCGGAGGCGCTGCGGCGCGCCACGTCCGTGTACCTGCCGGACCGCGTGCTGCCCATGCTGCCGGAGCGGCTGAGCAACGGCATCTGCTCCCTGCGCCCGGACGAGGACCGGCTGTGCATGGTGGCAGACCTGACGTTCGACCGCCGGGGCCACCGCCGCTCCTACGACTTGTACCCAGCGGTGATGCGCAGCGTGGCGCGGTGCACGTACAACGAGGTGCAGGACGTCCTCGACGGCAAGGACGTGCCGCACCGCAACGCGCACAAGCCCCACTTCGAGCGGCTGATGTCGCTGGCCCGCGCGCTGATGAAGATGCGCAAGGCGCGCGGCGCCATCGACTTCGACCTGCCCGAGCACAAGGTGGTGCTGGACGAGGAAGGCCTGCCCGCGCGCATGGACAAGCGCGAGCGCAAGGACAGCCACCGGCTCATCGAGGAATGCATGCTCGCCGCCAACGAGGCGGTGGCGACCTTCTTCCAGGACGAGGGCCTGCCCACGGTGTACCGGTTCCACGGAGAGCCGGACCCGGAGAAGCTGGCCACCTTCGCCGCGCTGGCGGAGGCCTATGGCTTCAAGATGCGCGTCGAGGACGGCGTGTCGTCGAAGGAGCTGGATGCCTTCGTCAGCCAGCTCCAGGGCCACCCTGAGCAGCGGGCGCTGAACCAGCTCCTGCTGCGCTCCATGATGCAGGCCGTGTACACGTCGTCGCGCGTGGGCCACTACGGCCTTGCCGCCGAGCACTACCTGCACTTCACGTCGCCCATCCGCCGCTACCCGGACCTGCTGGTGCACCGGCTGCTCAAGGCCCACTGGGCGCGGAAGGGGCGCAAGCCGACCCCGTCGATGCTGGAGCGCGAGGAGGACCAGCTCGAGGACATGTCCGCGCAGTGCTCCGAGCGCGAGCGCGCGGCGATGCAGGTCGAGCGGGAGGTGGTGTCCTTCTACGCGTGCCTGCTGATGAAGGACCGCGTGGGCGAGGAGTTCGCCGCCACCGTGGCGGCCATCACCGACTTCGGCTTCTTCGTCGAGCTGGACGAGGTGCACGTCGAAGGCCTGGTGAAGGCGGAGACGCTGGGGCCGGGGGCGAAGCTGGACAAGCTGACGCACTCCCTGGTGTACGCGAATGGCCGCCGGGTGCGCGTGGGACAGAAGCTGCGGGTGCGGCTGACGTCCGTGAACGTGACGGCGAAGAAGCTCGACTTCGAGGCGCTCCAGTTCGAGGGCGAGGCGCTGCTGCCCCGTGTCGAGGCGCGGGGCCAGCAGCCGCACCGGCGCCGGGCGTGGACGGCCGAGGCGCCGCCGCACCGCGAGCGGGATGAGCGGCGGGAGCGGGCAGGGCGCCCGGGCCGCCGCGAACGCGAAGCCTCCGAGAGCCGGGGCGCGCCCGCGTCCCATGCGCCTCGCGAGGAGACCGGCGCGGGACGTCCACGTGGGCGCTTCTCCCGCGAGGGCCGTCGTGAGGAGGCCGCACCGCACCGGAAGGAGCCTCGGTTCCCGCCCAGGGCACCGGAAGGACAGGAGCCTCCCCGTTCTGAATCGCCCGCGTGGCCCAAGCGCAGGACGTTCATCCGCCCGGAGCCACAGGCGCCGGCGCCTGTGTCCGCCGAAACGGCCGAACCGCTTCCGCCCGAAGCGCCGCCCGCGCCGTGGGAAGTGCCGACAGGGGATGACGCCGCCCGGTCTCCGCACCCGGGTTTCGACCGGATCCGCGCGTTGGCGTCCCAGCGTCAGCCTGGGTCCGAAACCCGCGGCGCCTCCCATGGACGGTCGTTCCAGAAGCAGAAGCCGCAGGGCGGACCGGGACCCCGGTTCCCCGCGCCCAAGCCCAGGAGCGAGTCCGAGGACGACATGGTCTTCTCGATGGAGCCCCCGCGCCCTGCTCAGCCCGAGCCGCCCGTCGAAGCGCCCGAGCGGGCCCACGACAAGCCCGTGACGGCGGCGCCCCTGCAGGCGACGCCGGAGCCCGTCCGGGCCGCGCCTGTGGACGTTGATGCGCCGAAGCGCAAGGCGACGCGGAAGAAGACCGTGGTGAAGGCGGCGCGGCCCCCGGCGCGGAAGAAGAGCCCGGCTGGAAGCGTCAGGAAAGCCACCGCCAAGAAGGCCAAGAAGCCCGAGAAGCCCAAGAAGGCCACGGCCAAGGCGAAGAAGGCCGTGCCCGCTCGGTCCGCGAAAGCCACCAAGGCGGCCGCGTCCAAGCCCAAGGCGAAGGCGCCGTCGAAGAAGGCCGCGAAGCCGTCCGTGGTACGTGCCACGAAGTCAGCGAAGGCTTCGGGGACCGCCGCGAAGAAGAAGGCGCCTTCGGGGCGCAAGAAGCGCTGAGAGCGACGCGGGCCTCACCTTCATGGGGCCCGCGACTTCAGGAGGCAACGTGAGCGTCGTCCGGTTGCTGGGTGTCATGCTCGCCATCGCGGGCGCCGTTTTGCTCTGGTCTGGGCTCAAGGCCCGGGACTCGCTCGCGGAGCGGGCCACGGAGTTGTTCACCGGCCGGAACACCGACCGCACCACGCTGTATCTGGCGGGTGGCGGCGCGGCGTTGGTGGGCGGAATCCTGATGGTGCTCGCGGGCGGAGGCAGACGGCGGCGCTGAGCCGGGCGTCGCGCGGCGAAGCGTCGAGCCGCCAGCGCGGTCCTCCTCGGCGACGGCGTGGGCCCCGTGGCGACAGTGGACATGCGCCGTCACCGCGCGCACGGGGCTCACGTGAAGGACTGGCGTTTCGCCTACGCGTTCAGCAGCGCGGCGTGATGCCGGAGGTGGTCCTCCATGAAGGTGGAGACGAAGTAGTAGCCATGGTCGTATCCTTCCTGGATGCGCAGCGTGAGGGGCTGGCCCACCGCGTCGCAGGCCTCGCGCAGCAGCTCCGGCCGGAGCTGTTCCGCGAGGAACTTGTCCGTCGTTCCCTGGTCCACCAGCAGCGGCGGCAGGCGGACCTTGCTGGACCGCAGCAGCTCCGTGGCGTCGTAGTCCCGCCACGCCTCCTGGTTGTCGCCCAGGTAGCCGGTGAAGGCCTTCTGGCCCCAGGGCACGCGCATGGGCGCGGCGATGGGCGCGAACGCGGACACGGAGCGGTAGCGCCCCGGGTTGCGCAGCGCCGTCACCAACGCGCCGTGGCCGCCCATGGAGTGACCGAAGATGCCCTCACGGTCCGCCTGGGCGGGGAAGTGCGCGGCGATGAGCGCCGGCAGCTCCCGGGTGATGTACGTCCCCATGCGGTAGCGCGCCGACCACGGCTGCTGCGTGGCATCCAGATAGAAGCCCGCACCCACGCCGAAGTCCCACGACGCCTCCTCGCCCGCATAGCCCGCGCCACGCGGACTGGTGTCCGGTGCCACCAGCATCAGCCCCAGCTCCGCGGCCACGCGCTGGGCGCCGCCCTTGATGAGGAAGGTCTCCTCGGTGCACGTGAGGCCGGCGAGGTAGTAGAGCACCGGCACCTTCCGCTCCCGCGCCTGGGGCGGAGCGAAGATGCCGAAGCGCATGTCGCCGCCGCACGCCTCGGAGGCATGCCGGTAGAAGCCGACGGTGCCCCCATGGGAGCGGTGCTCGCTCAGCAGGGTGGGGGCCGCCGTCATGAGTACTTCACCACGCTGCGGATGGACTCTCCGCGGTGCATCAGGTCGAAGCCCTTGTTGATGTCCTCGAGCTTCAGCGTGTGGGTGATGAGGTCGTCGACGTTGATCTTCCCGTTCATGTACCAGTCGACGATCTGCGGCACGTCCGTGCGGCCACGCGCGCCGCCGAAGGCGCTGCCCTTCCACACGCGCCCGGTGACGAGCTGGAACGGACGGGTGCGGATCTCCTGCCCCGCGCCGGCCACGCCGATGATGATGCTCTCACCCCAGCCGCGGTGGCAGCACTCCAGCGCCTGGCGCATGGTGTTCACGTTGCCAATGCACTCGAAGCTGTAGTCCGCGCCGCCGCCCGTGAGGTTGACGAGGTACGGCACCAGGTCCTCGCCAATCTCCTTCGGGTTGACGAAGTGCGTGAGGCCGAACTTCTCCGCCATCGCCTTGCGGCCGTTGTTGATGTCCACGCCGACAATCATGTCGGCGCCCACCATGCGGGCCGCCTGCACCACGTTCAGGCCGATGCCACCCAGACCGAACACCACCACCTTGGCGCCGGCCTCCACCTTCGCCGTGTACACGACGGCGCCAATGCCCGTCGTCACGCCGCAGCCGATGTAGCAGACCTTGTCGAAGGGGGCGTCCTCGCGAATCTTCGCGACGGCGATCTCCGGCAGCACCGTGAACTGCGCGAAGGTGGACGTGCCCATGTAGTGGTGCACCGGCTTGCCGTGCAGGCTGAAGCGGCTGGTGCCGTCCGGCATCAGGCCCTTGCCCTGTGTGGCGCGGATGGCCGTGCACAGGTTCGTCTTCTGGGAGAGGCACGACTTACACTGGCGGCACTCGGGCGTGTAGAGCGGGATGACGTGGTCGCCCTTCTTCACCGACGTGACGCCCGGCCCCACGTCCACGATGATGCCGGCGCCCTCGTGGCCCATGATGGCGGGGAACAGCCCCTCCGGATCCTGCCCGGACATCGTGAAGTCGTCCGTGTGGCAGAGGCCGGTGGCCTTCAGCTCGACGAGCACTTCGCCCGCCTTGGGGCCTTCGAGCTGCACCGTTTCAATGCTCAAGGGCTTGCCTGCCTCGAGCGCTACCGCTGCGCGGACGTCCATGGTTCTTCTCCTCGAATCGTTGAGGCGGCGCAGGTTAGGTCAGCGAGCCCTGGACCGCGGGCCAAAAAGTCAGCGGGCCGCCATAGGCTGAAACACGAAGGGCCCGGAACCGGCTCGCGGTCCCAGGCCCCTGTGGACTGTCCAGAAGGTCGCGGAGGGTTACGGCGCGGGCGCCGCCGCCTTCGCGGCCTTCTGTGCCTCACCGAACTTCTTCGTCATCTCCGCGAACTGCGCCTGGTACTCGTCCATGCGCTTCTGGTGCTCCTCGGCGCGGGCGGTCGCTTCGGCGACGACTTCCTTGTTCTTCGCGTTCTCAGTCACCTCGGAGAGCGCCATCTCCTTCTGCTGCCGCTCGAACTCCATCAGCCGGCCCATCACCACACGCTTGTTGAGATAGGTGTTGGCGGAGTTGGGGTTGAGGGCGAGGACCTGGTCGTAATAGCTGAGCGACTTCTCCAGGGACTCCTTGATGATGGGCGCACCCATGGAGCGGGCGCCGCCGCGCTGCGCGTAGATCTCCGCGATCCACCCGAGCGACGCCTCGTCCTTCGGCTCCAGCTTGAGGGCCTCGTTGAAGTACTTCTCGGCCTCCTCGGTGGTGCCGCCGGTCATGTGCATGCTGGCCAGCGTCCGGTAGATCTCCGCCTTCTCCGCGGGCGTCGTCTTGAACTCGCCCATCTTCAGGACGGCCTCGGAGGCCTCGTTCATCTGTCCCAGCTGCATGTGGGCGAAGGCCTTCTTCTCCCAGACCTTCTCCTGCTTGGGGTCCGCCTGGAGCGACAGCGCGTAGGCCGCGGCGGCTTCCTTGAACTCCTTCTTGCTCAGGTGGTTGCTGCCGGCGATGCGGTGCTTCTTCGCGGTGTCGTCCTCGGCCTTACACCCGACGACGGCACCACCCAGCGCGAGCGCTCCGACCAGCAGACCGACTTTTCCCAGGCGCTTCATATGTGTGCCTCTCAAGATTTTTGGAGGACCCACCCTCACGGGTCCTGATTTTGCGGGGAGCATACCCGAAGTCGAGCCGCCGGGGCCCTTCGCCCGCTGGCCTGCTCCCTGGTGAGCAGGCAGGCCGCGCACCGGATGTCCCAGTGCGTCATGCCGTCAGCACGAGCTTCACCAGCTCCGGCGGGCTGCCGACGCGCATGGGCGGTCCCCAGAAGCCGCAGCCTCGGCTGACGTAGATGTTCGAGTCACCGTGCGCGTACAGCCCCGCGGAGTGCTCCCACGCCAGACCAATCAGCATGGTCATGGGCATGAGCTGTCCACCGTGGGTGTGCCCCGAAAGCTGCAGGTCCACGCCGCGTTCAGCCGCCACCTTGAAGTTCGCCGGCTGGTGCGCCAGCAGCACCGCGGCGCGGTCGGGACTCCGCCCCGCGAGCGCCTGGTCCAGGTCGTAGCCCTTCTTGTTGCGCCGCCGGCCGCCGCTCCAGTCGTCCACGCCCACCAGGTCGAAGGAGGCGCCCTTGTCACCGATGGGGACGTGCCGGTTGCGCAGCACCTCGATGCCGAGTGACTCCAGGAACGCGGACCACTCCTCGTCGCCGGAGGAGTAGTCGTGGTTGCCGGTGACGAAGAAGCTGCCGTAGCGGGACTTCAGCGCGGCGACGTGGCCGCCGAGCGAAGCCACGCCACCGTCCACCAGGTCTCCGGTGATGGCGAACAGGTCCGGGCGCAGCGAATTGGCCTGCTGGACCAGGGCGTCCATGTAGCGGCGCTGGATGAAGTGGCCCACGTGGATGTCGGTGAGCTGCACGATGGTGAGCCCGTCCAGCGCCCTGGGCAGCTTGGGAATCTTCACGGCCAGCTCGGTGACGAGCGGCGGTGAGAAGGCACGCCAGCCGCCAAAGGTGGCCAATCCGCCGCCCGCGACGAAGGCGCTTCCCGCCACGGCCTGCCCCAGGAAGCGCCGCCGGTCTTCGTCCACGGTGGTGCTGGGCACGGGCGTGTCAGGCGCGGGCGAGGCGTGAGGCCGCAGCCGCTTTGTCAAGGCCGCGAGTCCCTGGCCCACGTCCGTCAGGAGCAGGGCGGTGACGAGGCAGAGCGCCACGCCCATCCACGTGTACACAGCCATGGTGAGCAGCCCTTGGGCGCTCTCCGGAAGCAGGTCCAGCACGGTGCGCCGGTTCCCCATCACGCCCGTCATCACGACGAGCACGGCCAGCGCCAGCCGCCGAGGCAGGCGGCCAGGCAGCAGCGGCCGGACCAGCCGACAGTACAGGTACAGATGGCCCAGCACCGCGCCGAGCCCGATGAGCATCGAAAAGGAGAAGAGTCGCACCGGTAGGGATGAAGGAGCGCGGGAGAAGCCACACGGTACCACGGCTCGGCCCACGGCAGGCGGGGCGCCTGGGTGGAGGAGCGGACGACCAGGATGTGGAGGCCTTCGAGCGGGGGACCGCTCGGCGCGACCGAGCCGTCCCCACGGCGACCTCAGAGCACCCAGGCTCGCCGGGTGTTCACGTCACTCTTGAAGCGGTAGTAGGGGTTGCCCGAGTCCTGCACGATGAGGGTCTCCGTCCCGTCGTCCAGGATGGCGGTGACCCGGATGTCGTTCAGGTTCCAGTTGTCACCGGTATCAAAGGGGTTTGACTGTCCGGACTGAAACCGGATCGCGAACTCGCGCATGTTGCTGTAGAGGACGAGCGCGGGGAGCTCGACTTCCACGGTGCGCGTCGACCCGTTGGGCCAGCTGACGCCGTTGTTCAGGTTCTGGCTGATGGAGACGTGGTTGCCATTGAGCGCCGTGTAGCTGAACTCGGCGAAGGCGTTGCTCGCCTGGCGCAGGTCGTCGCTTCCGGTGACGATGCGGACACGAAGGTGCGTCACCTGCCGGTCACCATCCACGGCGTGGGCCTTGCCAGGTGTCATGACGAGCAGGGCGACGGCCAGGGTTGCCGTGAAGGCCGCCGCGAAGCGCTTGGAGTACATGTTCGGCGTGTGGGTCGTGTTCATGTGGGACTTCTCCATGCCAATTCGGAGATGGGTGTGTGTCATTGACTCGGTGCACGAGGCCCGCGAGCCGATAGGGACCCTGCCTTGACGGGCTTCGCGTGAACACTGCCAAAGTTTTTGCACTGCCCGGACCCCGCGGCCGTGGGGCATTGCGCTGGGATGGCGAGACACGCGGTGCTCATCCTGGTCGTGGCCCTGTTCCGCGCGGCGGCGTTCGCCGCGCTCCCACCCGAGGGCTTTGGCGGGCATCCAGAGTCCCTGCGCATCCGGCTGGTGACCATTGGCCCCGGCGCGGACCTGCACCAGCGCTTCGGCCACAGCGCGCTGTGGGTCGAGGACACGCGCCTGAAGACAGGTCTCCTCTACAGCTATGGCACGACGTCCATCGCGAATGGGGGGCCGGTCCGCTTCCTCCTGGGCCAGCCGACGTTCTGGGCGGCGCGCCTGTCCGTGGAGCGGACCTTCCTGCTGTATCGCGCGCTGGCGCGGTCCATTGACGTGCAAGACCTGTCGCTCACGGTGGCGCAGCGTCAGCGGCTCCTGGCGCGGCTGGAGCGTGATGTCCAGCCCGCCTCGCGTGAATATGCCTATCACCCACTCAGGGACAACTGTGCGACGCGTGTGCGGGATGTCCTTGATGAAGCATTGGGTGGCGCGCTCCGGGATGCGCTCACGGAGCCGGCGCGCGCCACCCAGCGAGCGCTCCTCCGGCGATACGTCCAGACGCAGCCGGTTACGGAGCTGCTCCTGATGTCATGGCTGAACGACGCCGTGGACGCGCCCGCGACCCAATGGGAGGCGGCCTTCCTTCCTCGGGAGCTCGCCAGGTTGCTCATGGGGGTGTCCTATGTGGATGGCTCCGGCAGGCGCATCCCGTTGGTGAAGCGCGAGGGGGGGGCGTCCCCGTCCATTGACGGGGCCACCCCTGTCGGCGCCGGCTGGGAGGGGGCCGCCGCCTGGGGACCTGGCGTTGGCGGCGCGGCCCTGGCCGTCATCCTCGCGGTCCTGCGCGGGCGCGGCACGCACCGGGTGTTCCAGGTGCTCTTCGGCCTCTATCACGCCGTGTTCGGGCTCACGCTCGGCGCGGCGGGCGTGGCGCTGGGTGGTTTGATGCTGTTCTCCAGGCTCGACGTCATGCAGCGCAACGAGAACCTGTTGCTGGCCAATCCGCTTGCCTTCGGGTTGCTTCCGCTGGGCATCCTCATGATGTCCGGCAGCGGGCGCGCGGAGCGCTGGGCACGCGGATGCGTCTGGCTGCTCGTGGCGGGCTCGCTGCTCGCGGTGGTGCTCAAGCTCTTGCCCTCATTCGACCAGGACAACCGCGGGCCCATGGCCTTGTGGCTGGTGGCGAACCTGGGACTGGGGCTCGCTCACGTCTGGCGGTTGCGCCGGCCGTCCGTTGCGCCTGGCTGCGAGGTGGGGCCCGCCGCGGGAGAGCGGGAAGGGGCCCGCGGAGCTACCCGCTGGACGGCAGCGTGACTTCGACCCGTGCGCCTCCCTCGGGCGGGTTGCAGGCGCGCAAGGTGCCGCCGCTTGCCTCGACGAGCCCGCTCACCAGGAGCATGCCCAGCCCAGACCCCTCTGGCTTGGTCGTGCCGCCTCGGGGGCGCTCCCCCTCCAGCAGCCCTGGCTGGAAGCCCGGCCCGTCATCGCTCACGCTGAGCAGGACGCGGTGCAGCGCCGGGTTTGGCGCCACGCTGATTCGCACCGTGCGCGCGCCTTGCCGGCCATCGCCTTCACAGGCGTTCACGAACAGGTTGGTGACCACGTGCGTGAGCCCGCGCTCTCCGCCGACAACGCGGACGCAGACGTCGTTGGCGGCACGCCCCAGGCCCGCTGTTCCTTCCAGTTCGAACCGGACCCGGGAGAACCTCGTCTGGACGACCTCCATGGCGCGGCGCAGCGTGGCGCTCACGTTCACCGCCGTCGCGTCTTCAATCACGGTCAGCTCGCCCAGCGTCCGGGTCTTCACGCTCTCGATGAAGCGGGTCAGCTCACCCAGGTCCTGGACCAGGGCGCTCGCATGGCCGGGCGCGCTGGCGCCCATGGGCTCGCGGAGGAGGAGGTCGGCGCGCAGCCTCGCCGCGGACAGCAACGTGCGCACGTCATGGTGTTCGCGCAGCAGCGCGCGCAGGTTCGTGCGCGCACGCTCGATGTGGGCGCTCGCGGTCCCGGCATCGAGGACCAGCCGCCGTGCGATGCCACAAATCACCGAGGCGACGATGCCCGCGCTGCCGATGAAGATGAACAGGAGCAGCAGCTCCTTCGCCCCATAGGTGGCCTTCCCGGCATTGACGTGGAGGTCGAGCGCCGTCAGGCCCCCCATCAACAGGAGGTTGGCCGTCGTCCCAATCCACGCGGCCGCGGGCGACAGCCGCAGCGCGGTGATGAAGGCCACCGCGATGGCCGCCGCGGGGTCCGGCATTCGCAGCAGCCCGGTGTAGTGAGGGCCATGCCAGAGCACCGTGGAGAGGAGGGACGCATGGGCGAAGACGGCGTCCAGCACCGTGGAGGCCACGAGCAGCTTCGCGCCAAACATCCGCCGCCGGGCCGCCCACAGCGCCAGCGCCGACACCGCGATGCTGCCCAGCAGCAGGGGAAGCTGGAGCCAGGCCGCCGCGGCGCCGCCCTCGGCGTGGGCTCCACCCAGCGCCAGGAAGCGCGCCAGGATGAGGGCACAGAAGACCATCCGGACCCCGCTGACCAGCGCTTCGCCCACGTTCGAAGCGTCGGACAGGACCCGCTGCGCCATCTGCTCCAGCGCCGGCGGTCGAGGACTCAAAGACATTCATGGTAGGTTGCCATGGGTGGGGCGGGTCCGACATCTCCTGGTCGTCGAGGACGCCTCGCGTCTGGCGCGTGCGATCGAGGAGGCGCTGCGCGCTCGCGTCGAGCGGTGCACCCATGCGGCTTCGCTCGCCGCGGCACGTCAGGTACTCCAGCATGACGCGCCCGACGCCGTCATCCTGGATGTCAGCCTTCCGGATGGGGAGAGCATCGAGCTGCTGGCGCCGCTGTGTGGGTTGGAGCCGCTGCCGCACGTCATCGCCATCAGCGGGACGGCGACGGCGGAGCAGGCCTTCCAACTGGCGCAGGCGGGCGTGCGTGCCTTCCTTCCCAAGCCGTTGGACCTCGCGCGACTGGAGGCCGTCTGGCTGGAGACGTTGGCGCGTCCCCCCGACCTGGTCACCGCGCTCCGGGCGAGCGCGGGACGGGTGCCGCTGCACGGCTTCGAGAGCCTCGTCCGCGACACATTGGTGGACGAGGCCCTGGCGAAGTCCGACGGGAGCGTACGCGGGGCCGCGAAGCTGCTCCGAATCTCACGTCAGCTCCTCCAGCACATTCTCAGCGGCCGGAAGTAGGACGCCAGGTCAGGTGCGGGCTTCGCGCTCACCTCGGGTGGCTGCGGCCTTCAGGTCCTCGATGATGGCGCGGCTGAAGTCCTCGAGGTCGTCCGGCTTGCGGCTGGTGATCCAATTGGCGTCCCGCACCACCGCCTCGTCCTTCACCTGGACGTTGGGGATGCGGCGCAGGTCATGCTGAATCGTCGTCCACGCGGTGAGCGTCCGTCCATCCAGGATGTCCGCGGAGATGAAGAGCTGGGGCCCGTGGCACACCGCCGCGATGAGCTTGCCGCGGTCGTCGAACGCCTTCACGAACTGGACGAAGCGCTCGTCGGCCCGGAGGTTGTCGGGCGAGTGCCCGCCGGGGATGAGCAGCATGTCGAAGTCCTGCACCTGGACGTCGTCGATGCCCTGCTCCACGCGGAACTTCTCCCTGCCTTGCTTGCCCGCGACTTCCTCGCCGGCCTTCTTCCCGATGAGGACCACCTCGTGGCCCTCCTGGCGCAGCTTGTCGTAGGGAACTCGCAGCTCGGAGTCCTCGAAGCCACTGCCCACGATGCACGCGATTCGCTTGCCATCCGCCATGTCGTCCCTCCTTGAGTCAGGCCCGCAACCATGTGCACCCTGTGCAGTCCTGGCCCGGAAGGGGAGGGCTTGAAGCGGGACCGGGCGCCGTGCCCGCCGCCTCCTCGGCAGACGGACAGGCGCCCGAAACCGCCACGTCCCCGGCTACTCGTAGCGGAGCGACTCGATGGGCGCGAGGCTCGCCGCGCGCCGCGCCGGCCAGATGCCGAAGAACACGCCCACTGTCGCGGAGAAGGCGATGGCCACGATGATGGCCTCGGGCGCCACCACCACCGTCCAGCCCGCCATGCGCTGGAGCATCGCCGCGCCGCCAATGCCCAGCATGAGGCCCAGCGTCCCTCCGGCCAGGCACAGCACCAGCGACTCCACGAGGAACTGGAGCATGATGTCCATGCCGGTGGCGCCCAGCGCCTTGCGTAGACCGATCTCGCGCGTCCGCTCCGTCACCGACACCAGCATGATGTTCATGATGCCAATGCCTCCCACCAGCAGGGAGATGGCGGCGATGCCGGCCAGCAGCAGGGAGAACGTCTGCGTCGTCTCCTGCATGGTGTTGAGCAGCGAGGCCTGGTCGCGGATGTTGAAGTCCGCGGGCTGCTCCGGGCGCAGCCGGTGCTCCCGCCGGAGCTTCTGGTCTATCTCCGCCATCGCGTCGTCCATGGACGTCTCGCTCACGGCCTGCACGGCGATGGAGCGGATGCGGTCGCTGCCCATGACACGGAACTGCGCGGTCGACAGCGGGATGTAGAGGCTCTCATCCGGGTTGTTGAAGCCCTGCGCGCCTTTTTCGGCCAGCACGCCAATGACCTCGAAGGGAATGCCCCGGATGCGGATGGACTCGCCCACCAGGGACGCGGTGTCCGTCAGGCCCAGCTGCGCGCCCGCCAGCGCGCCCAGCACCACCACCCGGCGGCGGCCCTTGTCCTCCGCGTCCGTGAAGAGCCGGCCAGTCGTCATCTCCCCCTGGTTGACGCGGAAGTAGTCCGGCCAGGTGCCCACGACGGACAGGTTCGCGTTCTTCGCGCCGTGCTCCACCTGGAAGCGCGACTCGATCTCCGGCGCCACGGCCTGGATGTGGCGCGCGTTCTCCCGAAGGGCCTCCGCGTCGTCGATGGTCATCGACGCCTGGGCGCGAATCATGCCGCCCGTGAAGGCCTGACCCGGGCGCACCGTGAGGACGTTGGTGCCCAGCCCCTGGAGCCGCTGGGCCACCGAGCGCTGCGCTCCTTCGCCCAGCGCGACCATGGTGATGACGGCCGCGATGCCGATGACGATGCCCAGCATGGTCAGCAGCGACCGCAGCTTGTTGGCGAGGACCGCATCGAATGCGACCCGGATGATTTCACCCATGACGTGTCCTCCTCGTTGGCGTGGGGGTTAGGGCCGTCCGCGCGGGCCACCACCCGCGCCGGGAATCACGCCGCTCGTCCTCTGGCGCATCCGCTCGGTGCTCTGCTGCTGCTGCTGCTGGAGCTTCGCCACCGTGATGAGCACCACCTCCTCGCCCTCGTCCAGGCCACTCACCACCTCCGTGCTCTCCCAGTCGCTCAGCCCCAGGGTGACGCGCCGGGGCTGCGGGCCGGTGGGGCCCTGCACGAAGACGACGCCCTGCCGCGTGTCCGTCGCGCCCTGGACCTCCTCGCGAGCCCGGCGGCCCGCGCGGCCCTGGCCTCCGCCGCCCTGGCCTTCCCCCATGCCACCCTGGCCCCTGGCGGGCACCGCGCCCGGCCCGGTGCCGCTTCCCACCGCGGCGGTGGCGCCCACGCCGGCCTCTCCCACGGCCGACACCGTCGTCGCTCCGGACGGCGCGCCCGGGGTGCTCGGAGCTCCCGGCGGCCGCATCACCGCGCGCAGCGCTTCTTCGGAGACACCCACCGCGGCGGCCGCGGTCCGGGCATCCCGCACGCCCACCACCGCGCTGTTGGGCACGGTGAGGGCGTTGCGCCGGCGGGAGATTTCAATGGCCACCTCCGCGTTCATGCCCGGCCGCAGCAGGCCGTCCGGGTTGTCCATCCGCACCAGCACCGGGAAGAGGGTGACGTTCTGCTCCACCAGGGCCTGCGGCTCAATCTTCACCACCTCGCCGATGAAGGTGCGGCCCGGGTAGGCCTCCATGGTGACGCGCGCCCTCTGGCCGGGCTTGATCTGCCCGACGTCCGTCTCATCCACCTTGGCGCGCACCTGCATCACCGACAGGTCCGCCATCTTGAACAGCGCGGTGCCACCGGACACGTTGTTGGTGGCGGAGGCGATGATGACGCCCGGCTGGATGGTCCGCTCCAGGATGGTGCCGGGGCTGCGCGCGATGATGGTGACGTCCCGGCTGCGCTCACGCGCCAGCTGGAGGTTCGTCTCCGCCCGCACCTTGGTGGCCCGCGCCGTCGCGGACGCGTCCACGGCCGTCTCGTATTCCTGCTGCGTGACGTAGCCGTCCTTGCGCAGCGTCTCCATGCGCTGGCGCTGGGCCTCCGTCGTGTTCAGCCGCACCCGCGCGGACTCCAGGTCGGCCTGGGCCTGCGCCAGCGCGTTCTGCACGTCGCGCGGCTCGATCTCCGCCAGCAGCGTGCCCTTGGCCACGGTGTCGCCCGTGTCGTAGTGGACCTTCAGCACTTCACCGGAGGCCTGGGACTTCACCTCCACGACGCGCAGCGGCTCCACCAGGCCCGCGGACTCGGCCACCACTTCCATGTCCCTGCGCTCCACCACGGCCACCGCCGCCGAGCGCTGGTTCGTCTGGGGCTCCTCGCCGCGCTGGGTGACATACACCCCCGCGCCGAGGAGAAGCGCCGCGCTGCCTGAGATGATCCACTTCTTCGTCTTGCTCACGACGACCTCCCGTTCCCTGTCCCACGCAGCGAGCGTGGCGAAAATTCAGTCCCGATTCCGCTCGTCCCGCTCGATGACGCCGTCCTTCAGGAACAGCACCCGCCGCGCATGCGCCGCGATGTCCGCCTCGTGGGTGACGATCATCAGCGTCTGCCCCTGGCCGTGCAGCTCGCCGAAGAGGGCCATGATCTCCTCGCCCGTGCGGCTGTCCAGCGCGCCCGTGGGCTCGTCCGCCAGCAGCAGGGCGGGCTGCGTCACCAGCGCGCGGGCAATGGCCACGCGCTGACGCTGACCGCCGGACAGCTCGTTGGGCCGGTGGTCCATCCGCGCGCCCAGGCCCACCTTGTCCAGCATCGCCGCCGCGCGCTCGCGCCGCTCCTTCCTGGGCATGCGCGCGTAGATGAGCGGCAGGGCCACGTTGTCCAGCGCGGAGGCGCGGGGCAGCAGGTTGAAGCTCTGGAACACGAAGCCCAGCTCGCGGTTGCGGATGCGGGCCAGCGCGTTCTCCGACATGCCCGCCACCGGCTGGCCGTTGAGCCAGTACTGGCCGTCGCTGGGGACGTCCAGGCAGCCGATGAGGTTCATGAAGGTGGACTTGCCGGAGCCGGACGGACCCATGACGGCCACGTATTCGTTGCGGCGGATGGTGAGGTCCACGCCGCGCAGCGCGCGCACCACCTCGGAGCCCATCGTGTAGTCCTTGCGCAGGCCCTCCACGCGGATGACGACGTCGGAGATGTCCCGCGCCGGGCCCGCGCCCGCCTGCTGCTGGGTATCAGTGGACGTGCTCACAGCGGCCTCCCCGCGAGCGCTTCCAGCTCCGCGCGCGCAATCCGATAGTCGAAGCGTGAGGCCACCAGGTTGATCTCCGCCGTCACCAGGTTCTCCTGGGACGTCAGCAGCTCGATGATGGTGGTCGCGCCCAGCTTGTAGCGCTCCTGCTGCACCTTCAGGTCCTCCTGGGCCACCGCGACGGACTCGGTGGCCAGGGCGATGCGGTTCGACGCCAGCTTGAGCTGGTTCAGGGACGTGCCCACGCTCGAGCGCAGCACGCGCCGGGTATCCGACAGCGTGGCCTGGGCCACCGACGCCTGCGTCCGCGCATTCACCACGCGCTCCTCGCGAACGAAGCCATCGAAGATGGGGTAGGACAGGCCCATCCGGACCGACCAGCTCGTGCGGCCGCCGTTGAAGGCGGGCTCGTCATTGAACCAGTCATACCCGCCGGACAGCCGCACCGTGGGCAGGTAGGACGACCGGGCCACCTTCACGCTGGCTTCGGCCGCCCGCAGGTCCGCCTCCGCGGCCTGGATGGACGGCGCCTGGGCGGTGATTTCGTCCGTCAGCGCCTCGTCGGTGAGCGCGAAGGTGGACACGTCCTGGAGCTCCAGCGGCTGGGCGTCCACCGGACCGTCCTCGCCGATGAGCCGGCCCAGCGACAGGGCTGCCGCGGCGTGCTGGGTCTGCGCGGAGAGCAGCGCCTCCTGCGCGGAGGTGAGGTCGTACTTCGCTCGCAGCACGTCGGAGCGCGTCGCCGAGCCCACCGCCAGTCGACGATCCGCGGCCTCCGCGTTCTGCTTCGCGCGCTCGATGCGGGACACGGCGACCTCTTCCAGGCCCCCGGCGCGGAGGACTTCATAGTAGGAGCGCTCCACGTCGAGCACCGCGGACGCGCGCTGCGCAATCAGTCCAGCCCGGGCGGCGCTGGAGCGCGCCTGGGCCTGCTTGCTGGTGGCGCCGCGCTGGCCACCGGTGAAGACGTTCCATGAGGCCGACAAGCCGGCGCTGTACGTGTCGCTGGGCGCGTTGAACACCACGCCCGTGTTGGGGTCCAGGCGCTGGCTGCTGGCCAGCGAGCCGTTCGCGTTCGCGGACAGGTTGGGCAGGTAGGCACCAAACGCGCTGCGCTCGGCGGCCCCTGTCGTCGTGACGGCGCCGGCGGCTTGCGCCACCTGGGGGCTCGTCTTCAGCGCCCGGGCGATGGCCTCCTCCAGGGAGACCGTCGTCATCGTCGTTGTCGCCTGGGCCAGACCCACGCCGGGCGCCGTCACCAGCCCGAGGAAGCCCAGGGCCAGGGCCGTCATCCGGTAGGGTTGCCGCTTCCACCACGGTGTCTGTGCGTTTTTCATCGCAAGCCGGACCACTGCATGTGCCTTGCCATGGTCCAACCCCTGGAAATGTGGAAGGAAAGTGGCGCCGGGACTGCGGGAACCGCAGCGCGAGTGCGGATTCCGCATGCGGTGGCGGCCATTCTCGCATGCACGCCTCGGGGGCTCCCTGGGGCCCACGCGCGCGCGCCTGTACAGCGGGCCTGGGCCCCGTGCTTGCACAGGGCGAAGGCGACAGGTGGACGCGCCGAGGTTCCGCGCCTGCTCCTCCGCCCTGCCAGCGGCCACGTGGCCGCCCTCCACCCCCAGGAGAACGCCCCATGCCCCCGCTCATGCTCGGACGACCGACGGCTCCCGAGGCGCGCGGCGCCGACAGAAGAGGGTGCGGATTCCGCACTCCGCATGCAGAGTTCGCAGCCTGTGGAGGTGTGCGATGGAGTTGGAGTCCCCGCGGCGGAGGACGGCGATGAGCGGCGCTCGCTGGTGGCGTCCGCTTGGGCCTCGAGCGCCCTGGGTGGCGGCGGTGCTCATGTGCGCGGTGCTGATGTCCGCGGCGCTGTTCATCCGGAACACGGCCATGGAGTCGTCCGCCTTGGTGGCTCGGGGCATGGCCAACGTCATCATGGTGGCCGGCTTCGAGGCCTTCCGCGACGCGGAGGGACTGCCGGACCTGTCCGCGCTGAACGCCTTCCTGGCGTCCCACATGGAGGGCGGCCTGCGCTACGTGGCCGTCATGGAGGACGACCGGGTGCTGGCGTCGGCCGGGGAGGGCAAGCTGGGGCGGCTCCTGTTCCAGGAGGGCGCGCCGCTGGTGGTCGAAGGGGCGCGCGCGCGCCTGGTCCACCGCATCCGGCGTCCTCGGCCCGCGTACGGCCCCCTGACGCAGCAGGAGGTGCGGGCCTTGTCGGAGCAGGGGGCGTCGCAGGAGCCGCGCAAGCACCTGCGCATGGTCTACGAGTTCGCGCCGCTCACCGCCCTGGAGCTGGAGTCGCGCTCGCGGCGTCTGCTGGGCGTGGCGGTGGCCTCGTGCGTGGGCATCCTGGTGTTGGCCTTCGCCTTCTCCCGCTTGTTGGCGCAGCGCGAGGCGCTGTCGGAGGAGCTGGAGCGCGGCCGGCGGCTGGCGGCCCTGGGCACCATGTCCGCGGTGCTGGCGCACGAGCTGCGCAATCCCCTGGCCTCGCTCAAGGGCCACGCGCAGCTGCTCGCCGAGCGGGTGGAGCGTGACGCCGTCCTGGCGCCCAAGGCGGACCGGGTGGTGTCGGAGGCCGTCCGGCTGGAGCAGTTGATGAACGACCTGCTGGGCTTCGTGGCCAGCGGTGAGCTGCGCCGCGTGGAGGCGGACCCCAATGACGTGCTCCGCGCGGCGGTGGAGAGCACCGGCGCGACGCGCGTGGAGGCGCACTACCTGCCGGACCGCACGCCCTGGCCCCTGGACGCGGGCCGGCTGCAGCAGGCGCTGGAGAACGTGCTGCGCAACGCCGTCCAGGCCAGCCCCGAAGGCCAGCGCGTGGAGGCGACCGTGGAGCGGCGGGACACGTCCCTGGTGTTCACGGTGAAGGACCATGGGCCCGGCATCGCGGCGGGGGAGGAGGAGCGCATCTTCGAGCCCTTCATCACGGGCCGCGTTCGCGGCGTGGGCCTGGGGCTGGCCATCACCCGCCGCATCGTCGAGCTGCATGGCGGCACGGTGAGCGCGCGGAGCCATGCCGGCGGTGGCGCGGAGTTCCGCCTCACCGTGCCCGCGAGAGGAGCCTGAACCATGGCGCGAATCCTGGTGGCGGATGACGAAGAGGGCGTGCGCTCGTTCCTCGCCGAGGCGCTGGAGTACGAAGGGCACTCGGTGACGATGGCCGCCGATGGCGAAGAGGCCGCGAGGCTGATGGCGCGGCAGGGCGTGGACCTGTTGCTCACGGACCTGCGGATGCCTGGGATGGACGGGCTGACGCTGCTGCGCAAGGTGCGCGAGGAGCAGCCCGACGTGGAGGTGGTGGTGCTCACCGCCGTGGGCACGGTGGAGAGCGCCGTGGCGGCGATGAAGGCGGGCGCCTTCGACTATCTGCTCAAGCCAGTGGGCAGCCCCGCCGAGCTGCGCCTGACGGTGGCGCGGGCCCTGGAGCGGCGCGCGCTGCTCAACTGGAAGACGGAGGCGCGGCAGTCCGCGGGCGCGGTGGAGCTGAGCTGGGGCGCTCCCGCCATGCACCCGGTGGTGGAGGCATTGCGGAAGGTGTCGCCCACGCAGGCCACGGTGCTGCTGGTGGGGGAGAGCGGCACCGGCAAGGAGGTGACGGCGCGGGCCCTGCACCAGTGGAGCGAGCGCGCGGATGGGCCCTTCGTGGCCGTCAACTGCGCGGCGCTGACGGAGACGCTCCTGGAGAGCGAGCTCTTCGGCCACGAGAAGGGGGCGTTCACCGGCGCGGTGGCCCAGCGGCGCGGCCGCATCGAGCTGGCGCAGGGCGGCACCTTCTTCCTCGACGAGGTCGGCGAGCTGAAGGCCGAGCTCCAGGCCAAGCTGCTGCGCGTCCTCCAGGAGCGCCGCTTCGAGCGCGTGGGCGGCACGCGGACCCTGGAGGCCGACGTGCGCTGGGTGGCGGCCACCAACCGCGACCTCAAGGGGATGATGGCGCGCGGTGAGTTCCGTGAGGACCTCTACCACCGGCTGGCCGTGTTCCCCATCCGGCTGCCGTCCCTGCGTGAGCGGCGCGAGGACCTTCGGCCGCTGGCGGAGCTGCTGCTGCGCCGCATCGGCGACGAGCTGGGGCGCCCGGGGCTGCGCCTGTCACCCGAAGCCGTGGCGCGGCTGGAGGCGTTCACCTGGCCCGGCAATGTCCGCGAGCTGCGCAACGCGCTCGAGCGGGCCGCCATCCTCGCGGATGGGCCGGTGGTGGAGCCTGGGCACCTGTGGCTGGATCCGACGGGCGCGGCGGGGCCCGTGGTGGACGCGCCCGTCCCGGAGGGGGGCCGGCTCCCCAGCCTGACGCTGGAGGAGCTGGAGCGACGGGCCATTGAGCAGGCCATCGCGGACGAGGCGGGGAACCGCAAGCGCGCCGCTCAGCGGCTGGGGATTGGCTTGAGGACGCTGTACGACAAGCTGCGGCGCTACGAGTCGCCCTGAGCGCGTCGAGCGGCGCGGAGAAGCGTCTCCGCGCCGCGAGTGCCCCGGCAACCCTATGCGGGGTTCACGGAGGGCCGTTGCCCTGCCGCTTCGAGTTCAGCTCCACCGCGGTGGCGTAGATCTGCGCCCAGGAGCGGTACTTCACGCGGTCCAGGAAGCCTTTCTGGTCGTTCGCGTAGTCGAACATGTCCTTGCGGAAGAGGGCGTCGGCGGCCTTGCGCGCATCCGGGCCGAGCGGTGTGCCCTTCTTGTCGAAGTAGCGCAGCAGGTCGTAGCCGTAGTCGTGCGTCTTGGCCGCGGGGTCGAACTCCTTGTCCGGGCCAATCTTCAGCGGGACGGAGGCGTAGCCCAGCGGGTCCTGCATCCGCTGGCCGTGCGGCGTCTGGATGGCGTAGGGCTTGTAGCCGATGACCTTCTCGAAGTCCGCCGGAGGAGGGCGGGCGCCGGTCAGGTACTCCATCATCAGCTTGCCGTGGTCGCCTGCGGGCGCCGCGCCCACCTTCGCCGTGGCCTGGAGCGCCGTCGCCGTGTTGCTGAACGAGTCCTTCTGGTGGATGGCCGCGGGGACAGCGGCGGCGTTGGGCTTTTCCGCGGCGGGCGACTCCGAGGAGGAGTTCGCCGGGCGGCGGGCCGAGACGGGGGCGTTGCGAACGAGCATGATGTGGTCCGGGGGAAAGCTTCCTCTCGGTTTGTCGCAGTTTGTAGACTTGAAGTTGCGTGGAAATGACCGACGCACCGCGTGGTGCCAGGAGAGCTCAGTGGGAACGGACCTTTATCGCGACGGAATGGCCCGGTTGGACGCGGGGGATGTGGCCGAAGCCCGCCGTCTGCTGGAAGAGGCGCTGCGCAAGTCCCCCGGCGACGTGGCGGTGATGCACGGATTGTCTCGGGTGTTGGATCAGGCGGGCGAGCGCGCACGCTCCGTGGAGCTCCTGGAGCACGCCCATGCTCGGGCGCCTTCGGAGCCGGGCCCGGCGCATGACCTGGCCATGGCGCTGCTGGAGCGGGAGGAGGACGCACGGGCGGTGCAGGTCCTCACGCCCGTGCTGGCGGCCCACCCCGAGGACACGCGGGCGCACCTCTTCATGGCCATGGCCCTGGCGAAAACGGACGCCGCGCGGGCTCGCGTTCACACCGCGAAGGCCCTGGCGGACTCGAATCCCGACGTGAAGCTGCAGGCCCAGGCCCTGGACGACGTGCTCGCGGAGCACCAGCGCGTGTCCTGAGCGTGTCCAACGCCATGGTGACGGCCTGAAAGGCGAAGGGCCGGAGGCGGCCGTCTCCAGCCACCTCCAGCCCAGGATGCTTCAGTCCGTATCGCGGGTGCGCTCAGGCGCGAAGGGCGATCACGGTCACCCCGTCGCCGCCTTCGTGGCCCTCACCCGGCCGGTACATGCGGATGTACGGCGACGCGGACAGGTAGTCACGGATGGCCTGCTTGAGGGCCCCCGTGCCATGGCCGTGGATGACGAGCGCGGCTTCTTCGCCGCTGCGCATGCCCCGGTCCAGGAAGGACTCCAGCTCCGCCAGCGCGTCGTCCGCGCGCATGCCCCGCACGTCGCAGCGGAAGTTCGTGGCCTCCACCTCGGCGGGGGCCGCGGTGGCCGCGCGCTTGAGCGCCGCGTCCTGCTTCTGACGCTCCGGGAACTTCGCCTGCTGCGGCTTGCGCGTGCGCGCGCCTGACAGCTCCGTGGTGGGCACGCGCATCTTCAGCGCGCCACCCGCGGACACCACCGCGTGGCTGTCCGCCAGCTCCAGGATTTCCACATCGCGGCTCAGCCCCGAGTGGTGCACCCATGCGCCCACCTTCAGGTTGGCCGGGCCGGGGGCCTCCACCTGGAACAGCTCCGCCTTGGCGGCCAGGGCGCGCTTCTGCGCTTCGTCCGCGCGCTGCTGGAGCTGCTGCCGGGCCTCGGAGAGGGCCTTCTCGTTCTGCTCGGCGCGCAGCTTCGTCAGCAGCTTCTGCACCTCCGCCGCCGCGTGCTCGCTGGCCGCGTGCACGTCGTCGTTGAATTGCATCATCCGGGCGCGGCGCTCGCGCTCGAAGGTCTGCTTCTGCTTCTCCAGGTCGGCCCGGAGCGCCTCGGCCTCCTGGGCCGCCACGCGGGCGCGCTCCAGCTCTTCGTAGAGCTTGCGCCGCTCCTCCTCGGCCGCCGCCAGCGCCTTGGTGAGCGGACCGCCCGCGTTGACGGACAGCTCCCGGGCGCGCTCGCACACGCTCTGGGGCAGGCCCACGCGCGCCGCCATCTCGATGGCCGACGACTGGCCCGCGGCGCCAATCTGGAGCCGGTAGGTGGGGGCCATGCGCTTCGAGTCGAAGCCCACGCGCGCGTTGAGGAAGCGCGGGTCCATGTGCGCCAGCGCCTTGAGCTCCTCCAGGTGCGTGGTGACGAGCACCACCACGCCCTTGGACATCAGCTCCTCCAGCACGGCGATGGCGATGGCCGCGCCCTCGCGGGGGTCGGTGTCCGCGGCGATTTCGTCGATGAGGACCAGCGAGCCCTCGCCCACGGCGCCGATGATGTCGCGCAGCATCACCACGTGCGCGCTGAACGTGGACAGGCCCTGCTCCAGGTTCTGCGCGTCACCCACGGTGGAGTGGACGGAGCGGTACAGCGGCATCCGGGAGCCTTCCGCCACCGGAATCGGCAGGCCGGCGCGGAGCATCAGCGCGCAGAGGCCCACGCCTGTCAGCGTCACCGTCTTGCCGCCCGCGTTGGGGCCGGAGACGACCAGGGCCTTCGCGTCGCCCGTGAGCGTCACGTCGTTGGCCACCACCTCGGCGCCCTTGAGCACCAGGCGCGGGTGGCGCAGCTGCCGCAACTGCATGTCGGTGACGTTCTCGAAGGTCGGCGTGCTGGCGGCCAGGTCCGCGGCGAGGAGGGCCACGGCCTCGGCCTCGTCCAGCTCCGCCACGGCGTCCAGGCCCTCCAGGATGCGCTCCGACTCCCGGCCGAGCTGGTCGCTCAGGGCCTGGAGCACCTTGCGCTCCTCCTCGGTCACCTCCGACTGGGCGATGGCGAGGTCGTTGCCCAGGCCCACCATGGCCTGGGGCTCCATGAAGAGCGTCTGGCCCGTCTGGCTGGCGTTGTGGACGATGCCGTCCACCTCCGAGCGGTAGTTGGCCACCACTGGCACCACGTAACGCCCGTTGCGGAGCGTGTAGTAGTTCTCGCGCAGCTTGGGGAGGAAGGCCTCGTCGTGGAGCAGCTCGTCGAGCCGCGACTTGATGCGGCGGTGGAGCCCGCGCGCCCGGTCCCGGGCCTCGCGCAGCTCCGGGCTGGCGCGGTCGGAGATCTCACCGTCCGGTTCGAAACACTGGTCGATGCGGCGTGCCAGCGGCTCCAGCGAGGGCAGCCGGCGGGCAATCTCCACCAGCCGGGGGACGCGGGCTCTGCGTTCGTCCAGCGCCTCGCGGGTGCGGACGAAGGCGAACAGGAGCTGCGCCGAGTCGATGAGCTGGCGGGGCTCCAGCATGCCGCCCTTGGCCGCATGGCCCATGGGCGTGCGCAGGTCCGTCACGCCCCCCAGGGGGAGGGAGAACTGCTCCTGGGACAACGCGCGCGTCTCCGTGACGAGCGCGAGGGCCTCCGCCACGGCCTCGGGGGTGTCCAGGAAGGGCCGGGCGAGCACCCGCTCCCTGCCAGGCTCCGTCCTGCAGCGGTGCGCCAACGCGCGGAGCACATCCGCGAAGCCCAGGTCTTCCAGCGTTCTTTGCGATATCTGCACGGTCATGGGTTTCATGCGCGGCCGTTTGGCCGTCAAGAGGATCTATTGAGGCGCCCGGGTCGGCTCTGCTATCAGCCGCACATGAGGTGGGTCATTCTGACGGCTTTGCTGGCGGGCGCGACCGACGCAGCGGAGCCTTCCGCCCTGACACCGGCCTCGTCACGGACGGTGGTTTCGCTCCCGGAGGCCCTGGCCCTGGAAGCGGATGGGAATGACGCGGGCGCCCTGGCCGCGTTGGAGGCCCTGGTCCGGGCCCAACCCGCGTGGGAGCTGCCCCGGTTGGAGCTGGCCCGGCTCCTGTTGAAGACGGGAGGCGCGCTGGAGCAGGCGGAGTCCCACCTGAACGCCGCGCTTCAGCAGGCTCCCCATCATCCCCGCGCCTGGTACCTGCGGGGATTGTTGTGGGAAGAGCGGGATGACCGTCGGCAGGCCGTCCAGGCGTATGAGCGGGCCGTCCAACTGCGCGCGTCCTATGAGGAGGCCCGTTTCCGGCTCGGGACGCTCTGGCTGGACCTGGGCGACTTGCTCAAGTCGGAGCTGCACCTGCGCTACCTGTCACGGCTGAAGCCGGAGTGGGTGCAGGTGCGCCTCCAACTGGCGGAGGTGCTGGAGCAGCAGGAGCGCCTGCTGGACGCGGAGAAGGAGCTGCTGGCGGCGCGCGGCGTGCAACCAGCCAGCCCGCTGGTCCTCCGGCGGCTCGCCGACTTCTACACGCGCACGGGGCGGCCTCAGCTCGCGGCGCGGGTCCGCGCGTCGCTGGAGGCCCCTCCGAAGCGGCGCATGCGCGACCTCAAACCATCTCGTCGCTGACAGCGAGCAGTCATGCGGTACGCGGTTGCGATTGCACCCTCGACGGTGGCGCATACACTGCGCGGGCTTTGAAGACCGCCAACCTCGCCATCGTCTTCACCGACATCAAGGGCTTCACCGAGCGGACCAGCCGGCAGACGCTGGAGGAGAACCAGCGCCTGCTCCAGGTCCACGAAGCCCTGCTGGCGCCGCTGTTCAAGGCGTTTGGCGGGCGCATCGTGAAGTCCATCGGTGACGCGTACCTCGTCACGTTCGAATCGCCCACCCAGGCGGTGCTCAGCGGCATCGCCATCCAGGACCGGCTGTGGCACCACAACCGGACGGTGGAGGTGCTCGAGCAGCTTCACGTCCGCGTGGCCATCAACGTGGGCGAGGTGCGGCTGGACGGGAACGACATCTTCGGCGAGCCCGTCAACATCGCCGCCCGGGTGGAGGGCATCGCCGAGGCGGGCGAGGTGTACTTCACCGAGGCCGTCTACCTGTCGATGAACAAGGCGGAGGTGCCTTCGAAGGAAGTGGGCGCCTTCGAGCTGAAGGGCATCCCGGGGAAGATTCGCGTCTTCCACGTGCCCCGGGCGCCGTACCGCGTGGAGGCCCCCTCCGCCAGCGCCATCGCCGAGGCGCCAGGCGCCGAATCAGCGCCGCCCTTCGGGAACCTGGCCCTGTCCCGCGTGGCGGAGGCTTCGTCACCGGGGGCGCCGGTGGACCTGTCCGTGCTGGGCCAGCGTGCCGCGGCGGGCGCAGCGGTCATCAGTCAGCGCGCGGCCGCGGGGGCCACGGTGCTGGGGCACCAGGCAGCGGAGCTGGGACGGCAGGCGCGCACGGTGAGCGGTTCGCTCTTCTCGCGCGGCATGGCGGCGCTTCCGCCGCGGGTCTTGAAGCACCGCGCGCTGGTGGGCGTGGGCGCGGCCGTCGTGCTCGCGGGCGTGGCGATGCTGGCGTTCAGCGGCGACGAGACGGTGCGCGCCATCAAGGCGGTGGAGCGGGCGCCGGAGGAGGAGCGGACCGCGCTGGCCAAGGACGTCCGGACGCTCATCATGAAGGAGGAGGACTCCGGGCGGCGCAACTTCCTGCTGGGCCGCCTGACGGAAGCGACGGGCAAGCCGGATGACGCGCTGAAGGTCTACGCCACGGCCGTGAAGGCCGGCAGCCGCGCCGCGGAGGACCGCCTCATCGACATGCTGTCGCATGCGCGCTGCGACGTGCGCTCGGATGCAGCGTCCACGGTGGGCCGGCTCCAGTTGAAGCGGGCGGTGAGCGCGCTGGAGGACCTGCAGTCCGACGGTGGGCCCGATGACGGGTCGCGGACGGGCCTGTTCGGCTTGTCCAAGTGCGACTCGAAGCAGGCCGCGGAGAGCGCGCTCAAGGGCTTCAAGGGGCGTTGATGAGCCGGCCCTCGGGGCTGGCTGAGGAAGGGACGGCCGTGACGAAGGTGAAGACGGGACTGGACGTGTGGGTGGAGCAGGGCTTCTCCGCGTTGAAGGGCAAGCGCGTGGGCGCCATCGTGAATCCCACCAGCGTGGATGCTCGCTTCCGCCACCTGGCGGACCTGCTGTCGGGCGCGGACGGCGTCACGCTGGCGGCGCTCTTCGGTCCGGAGCACGGCATCCGCGGTGAGGCGCAGTACATGGTCGCCGTGGACGAGGCGAAGGACCGCCGCACCGGCGTGCCGGTGTACAGCCTCTACGGCTCCACCTTCGAGTCGCTGTCGCCCCGGCAGGAGTCGCTCCAGGGGCTGGACGCGCTCGTCTTCGACATCCAGGACGTGGGCAGCCGCTACTACACCTACGTCTACACCATGGCGCTGGCCATGAAGGCCGCGGCGGCGGCCCGCGTGCCCTTCTACGTGCTGGACCGGCCGAACCCGCTCAACGGCGTGGCGATGGAAGGCAACCTGGTGGGGGAGGGCTTCCGCTCCTTCGTGGGCCTGTACGCGCTGCCCAACCGCCACGGCATGACGGCGGGGGAGCTGGCCCGCCTCTTCAACGCCCAGGAGGGCTTCGGCTGTGAGCTGACGGTGGTGCCGTGCGAGGGCTGGCGCCGCGGCCAGTTCTGGTCGGAGACGGGGCTGCCCTTCCTCTCGCCGTCACCGAACATGCCCACCGCCGACACCGCGCTGGTGTACCCGGGCATGTGCCTGGGCGAGGGCACCAACGTCTCGGAGGGGCGTGGCACCTGCCGCCCCTTCGAGCAGTTCGGCGCGCCGTGGGTGGACACGGACCAGCTGCTGGCGCGGCTGGCGAAGGAGGACCTGCCCGGGGTCGCCTTCCGGGCCGTGGGCTTCACGCCCACGTTCGACAAGTACATGGGCCAGTCCTGCAACGGCGCCTTCATGCACGTGACGGACCGGCAGGCCTTCCAGCCCCTGCGCACCGGCGTCGCCATCTTCCAGGCGTTGCATGACATTGGCCCGGGCGCGTTCGGCTGGCGCGCGGACGCCTACGAGTTCGTCGAGGACGTGCCCGCCTTCGACCTGCTCTGCGGGACGGACCAGGTGCGCCGAGGCATCGAGGCGGGGTGGCCGCTGGAGCGGTTGCTGGAGGGGTTCTCCGCTCAGACGGAAACGTTCGCACGTCACAGGACGTCCTACCTGCTATACGCTTGAGGCGTGATCGGCGTCTTCTCTGACAGCCATGGGGACCTCGAAGCCTTCGACGCGGCCTACGAGCTGCTGCGCTCCAAGGGGGCGCGGCGTTTTCTCTTCGCGGGCGCGCGCTACACGGACCTGGATGAGTGGGTGCTGTGGCGGCGGCAGAAGAGCCGGGGCGGGCGTGAGTACTCGGACGCGGACTTCCTGGCGGACGTGACGAACTGGCTGGGCAGCCAGGACGCGCTGCCTCGGACGCCGTCGCGCGCGGAGGCTCCGGCGGACGTGGCCTCGGAGGACGACCGCCGGCTCGTCATGGAGCGCTTCATCCGCGTGCCCGAGCGCGAGTCGCTCCAGTACAGAGACCCCTCCATCAACAACAAGGTCATGGACCTGATGGGGGACACGCTGTGCTGCGTGGTGCACGACAAGAACGACCTGACACGGGATGACCTGCTCAACGCGCTGCTCTTCGTCCACGGCAAGGAGCCGGACCCCAAGGTGGTGCAGATTGGCCCGCGCTACTTCCTGACGCCGGGACGGCTGGTGGGCGCCGCCGAGCAGACCTGCGCGCTGCTGGAGAAGGTGGACCGGAACCTGCGCTTCTCCGCGTTCCGCCTGGACGGGCACCCGATATTGGAGCCCCAGGTCATCGTGCTGGAGAAGAAGTCTCCGAAGCTGTCCCTCAAGTGACGTGAGGCCCGCCGTGCAGGTCGCGCTCCTCGGAGGCTCGTTCAATCCGCCCCACGTGGGGCATCTCATGGCCGCCACCTACGTCCACGCCACCCAGGACGTGGACGAGGTGTGGCTGATGCCGTCCTGGCAGCACCCGTTCGGCAAGCAGATGGAGCCCTTCGAGCATCGCGTCGCCATGTGCGAGGCGCTGTGCGCGGAGACGTCCGGCTGGCTGAAGACGAGCCGGATTGAGCAGGAGCCGGGCCTCTCCGGCCGCACCGTGGACACGCTGACGCTGCTGGTGGCGCGGCATCCGGACGTCCACTGGTCCATCATCATAGGCAGCGACATCCTGCGCGACCTTCCGCATTGGAAGGACTTCCACCGCATCGAGGAGCTGTCGCGGGTGATGGTGCTCAACCGCGCGGGCTACCCGGCGCCGAACACGCTGGGGCCGCCGCTTGCGGAGGTGTCGTCGTCGCTGATTCGCGACCTGCTCGCGCGCGGCGAGGCCCCGTCGGACCTGGTGCCCGCGCGCGCCATTTCCTATGCGCGCGAGCACGGCCTCTATGGCCTGACGCGGGCGCCGTAGCGCCGCCGTCCGTCACAGGCCGAAGCCGATGAGGTGCAGGTGGTCCAGTCCCTGCTCGAACCGGTAGGCGTACTGGTAGAAGAGGGACACCGGCACGGCCTGGCCGAAGGTGAGGTTCAGGTGCGTCGACGCCCCCACGGCCGCGTGGTTGGCGCGGTTGTCGGTGCGAGCCATTGAGCCGAAGGCCTCGAAGCCGACGTCGCGCACGAAGAGCGACGGGAAGAGCCACAGCGTGGACGCCCAGCCGTAGTCGATGGGGACGCGGTACTGGTACGTCGCGGAGCCGATGAGCGCGTTGCGGGCGCGAATCTCCAGGTCCTCGTAGCCGCGGAGGTACTCGCTGAAGGCGATGCCCGGCTGCAGTTGCAAGGGCAGGGGCGCGGTCTGCTGGCTGTCGCGGTTGGTGTACCAGATTTGTCCTGCCCTCAATCCGCCGACCTGGAGGAGCCCGGACGGCGCTCCCGGGAGGAACCGGGCCACCGCGGTGAGCCGGAGGTTGTCGCGCCCCGTGAAGGGCAGGCCGCCCGTGAAGCCGTCGACGCCCAGCCGAACGTCGCCCATCGTGGACTCCCGGAGGAATGCACCGGGATACACGCCCGCGGCCAGCGTCATGCCCAGACCTCGCTGCGTGCTGCCGTAGGACGTGGAGTCGCCCGCGAAGTACGACATGGAGACCTCCGGGCCGATGATGCGCGTCAGCAGGCGGGGGAAGCGGTCCGTGGCGTCGTACTCGCGGCGCAGCGCCAGCACGCCGAACGTCACCGGCGTGGTCCAGAACGAGCGCGAAGCGAAGGCCGTGGCCTGGAGGTCCGTGCGCTGATTCTGGCGGATGTACGCGCCCGACACCTGGACGTACCAGGGCGCGAGCTGCGCGTTGCCGTAGGCCAGCGAGAGGCTGGGGGCGTCTTCTCGCGAGTCGAAGGAGAGCAGCAGCGAGTACGCGTGGAAGCCGAGCCGGTCCTGTCCCGCCAGGGCCAGCCCGCCCATCGCGTACGTGTCGTCCGTGTTGTCGGGGTCGGTCCCCGCGAGCAGGTAGGGCACGCGGAGCTCGGGGATGAAGAAGCGCTCCAGCGGTGAGTAGGGCTCGTCCGAGAGGATTTGAAGTTCCGTGCCCGGGTCCGGCGGGGCCTCGACAGGGCCGTCGAGGCCCGTGAGCGCGGTGGGCGCGTCTTCGGCCGCGGGGGATGGGGACGGGAGTGCGGTGTCCTCGGGATCAGGGAACGCGGCGAACTCGGACTCGGCAGGCGCGGCCGTGGTCGCCTGACCTGACTCCGGTGCCGGAGACTCCGTGCTCTCCACCGGCGCAATGGGCACCAGCGGAGCGCGGTCGATGGTGAAGTTCAGTCCATCCCGGTTGAGGAACACCACCTCCCCGGTCCCCATGGGATGGACGTCCATCACCAGGTGCGGCGCGTCCGTGATGCGGACCACCTCCCGCGTCGCCACCGTGAGGACGTGGGCCTGCAGCCGTCCCTCGTGCTCCCGGAGGAACACGAGGCGTTCATCATCCAGCCACCTGGGCGAGTAGTTGAAGCGCCCATCGCGCGTCAGCCAGCGAAGGCGGCCGTCCGCTTCCCGCAGCACCAGGTCCCAACCCGCGTCCCCGGAGAGGGGGAAGACGACCCGCTCACCATCCGGAGCGACCGCGGGCGGCCCCACGGAGGTGCTGGCGCTGAAGTCGGTGAGGGCCTTCCGGGTGCCCGTCTCCAAATCCAGCCGCGCCACGTTGGCCGAATCCCCGTCGACGCGGACGTAGACGTAGGCCGTCTCATCCGGGGTGATGCCGCCGCCCATCCCCATCACGTCGTCCCAGAGCCGAACGACGTCGCCGGTGCGCGCATCCACCTTCCACAGCTTCGCAGTGTAGCCCCCTTCCGTGTTCAGGTCGGCCATCACCAGGTACAGCCACGCGCCATCGCGGCTGAACGACATACCGCTGACCAGCGTCGGGGAGCCCAGCACCCAGCGGCGCCCGGGAAGCAGCTCCACCAGCGGACGTTCAAAGCGCACGCGGCCGTCCGGCTCCAGCACCGTCAACCGCGTGTAGCGCTCCCGGCCCACGCCCACCGTCGCGGTGACGCCGCTGGCCGCGTGCGAGGCCAGCCGGGAGAAATAGCCCGCGTCGGACACCCACGTCCGCTGCGTCGAGGGCCGCTCGCGCACCCGCAGGTCCTCTCGCAGCGACTGCGTGTACTCCGAGAACAGCGAGCCGATGTCCCGCCCGTACACGCGCTTGAAGCGCAGCGTCACCGCCAGCGGCGGCACCAGGGAGCCGCCCTGCTCATCCACCAGCTTCCACAGCTTCGCCTCCCCGTAGCGCGCCGCGAGGTACTCCACGAAGTGCATGCCCGTGATGTAGTTGCCGCCGAACGGGTCCAGCGCGCGCTGCTCGGGGGACAGGTAGCCGGGGTTCAGCCGTCCCCCGGTGGCCTGCACCACGGAGTCGTACCAGCCGCGCCAGATGGGGCTGTGCGGCCGTCCCGCGTCCTTGTCGAACTGGCCTTCGTAGTAGGTGGCAAGCCCTTCCAGGAACCACGACTCCGTATAGGAGTTGGGCTGGAACAGGCCGCCGGTGACGAGGTTGAGGAAGCCCCAGACGCCGTCCGTCTGCTGGAGCTGCACGTAGTGGACGGCCTCGTGGCAGGCCACGTCGCCGACGTCCACCTCGCCCAGGTTGAACAGGTGGAACAGCTCCAGCGTCAGGTGGGACGGCATCACCATCTGCTGCGGCGTGCTGGCGTAGTCTGGGACGACGTAGGCGTTGTTGAAGTTGGAGCTCGTCAGGTAGACGAGCACCCGGTCCCGCTTCTTCTTCCGCCACGTCTGCTCGTGGAGGCGGGCCACGCAGCCCTCCAGCCGCGACGCCATGCGCAGGGCCGCGCCCCGGAGCTGGGCGGGGTAGTAGAGCTCCAGGGACTCCGTCGTGAGCTTGCGCATCTCGTCCCGAGCGAACGAGGCCTGGATGTTCTGAGGGAAACGGGGTGTGACGAAGGCACACCCGCCGTTTGTCAGCAGGAGACAGGTGGCGAGGACAGCCCAGCGAAGCCACCAGCGGGAAGCGGGCATGCGGGCCATCCTACAGGCCACAAATCATAGCCACGACCGCGATTTTCACGGTAAGGGATGGCCCCGTCGCCTCCCTATTTCCGAGTCTGGATTCCGCCATGTCCGAGCCCGCCACCCAGGCGCATCCCGTTCCGCAGCACGTTCACAATGCCCAGATGCAGGTCGCCGCCGCCCTGGAGCAGGCCACCGGCAAGCCGGTCGATCTGCTCAAGGCGCCCTGGGCGGAGATTGAACCCGCCATCGCGCAGCTGACGGGCGGCCAGTTCGAGGTGAACAAGCCGGAGCATCAGACGCTCGCGCTGGGCCTGGCGGGGGCGTTCGCCCTGCGGCTCATCCAGGAGCACCAGGCCTTCTGGTTCCCCAACCGGGACTCGCCGGAGGGCGCCACGCTGGGCTTCCCGGATGCCATCATCATGCTGTCGCCGTTCGGCGCGGTGATGGACTCGCTGGGGCAGGGCAAGCTGGCTCGCCTGGAGGACCTGGCCGCGGACATCCGCCGTTCGCTGGGGCAGGCCCGCTTGGGCGGCAACCCGGCGCAGGCCCTGGGGGGCCAGGCGCCCAAGATGACGCCGGTGGACTACCAGCGCCTGTTCGACCCCGGGTTCCTCCAGTTCGTCGTCCTGGACCCGAAGAAGGCCGCCACGGCCCTGGAGACGAAGCCGGACGGGCTCGCGCGGGACGTGCGCAACGCGCTGGGCCGCACCCAGCCGCCGCTGCCCCCCGAGGCGCGCCAGCAGTTCGAGGGGCAGATTGTCCAGTCCCTGCAGCGCCTGGACACCACCAAGTCGCTCATCGACCAGGCCGAGCGCGCGCCGCGTCTGGCGGAGTTGATGGCGCACCTGTTCGGCACCGTCGGCGGGACGGGCTCGGCGCCCGAGGACTTCTGGCACGACCTGGTGCTGCCGCTGCTGTTCATCGGCACCCCGGCCAGCTTCCCGCCGCTGGACGAGGAGGAGCTGGAGATGTTCCGCCAGGGCGCGGACCCGCTGCCGCTCTTCGTGGACCTGGTGCCGCACGCGCACAAGGCTCCCGATGAGGGCCTGCTGGGCGCGTTCGAGATGAGTGACATCGGCCTGGTGCACCCGGGCTTCGGCCGCGTGGGCGCGCTCCGCCTCATCCGCATCAACGCCTCGCGCATCCAGCCGCTGCTGGAGCAGTTCGACCCCGCGAAGACGGCGGAGACGCTCCAGCGCTTCACTGAGTACGTGGCGAAGGCCGCCGGCAAGCCCGCCACCGAGTCGCCGCAGGGCAAGGAGATGCTGCAGGCCGCGCTGACGCTGCTCGCCGACCTGAAGCGCTCCGTGACGCAGGTTCACGGCGGCGAGCTGTCCCTGCGCCGGCTCACCGAGGCCGAGGCCGCGTCCGAGCAGGCCCTGGCCGTGGTGCGCAAGGCCCTGCAGGGTTCCATCATCCTGACGGCTTGAGCAGCCGCTCCAGCGCGGCGCGCGACGTGGGCTGCAGCCGGTCTCCGGTCAGCCCCAGCGCGCGCCGCGACAGCAGCCGGTAGAGGGGGGCGACCTCCGGAGGGAGCGCCTCCAGGTGCGCCGCCACCACGCCGGAGTCTCCGCGGACGATAGGGCCGGTGAGGCCCCCCGCGAGGCCCCGGATCTCCAGTCCCTTCAGCGCCGAGTGCATCAGCGGCAGCAGGGCCGCCAGCGCGTCCGCGGGAGGGATTCCCGCGGCGCCCAGGGCCGCCACCGCCGCGTCCGCCAGCGACACCAGGCCCCCGGCGCTCAGCACCGCGCCCGCGTGGTAGGCCGCTCGGTGGGCTTCTGGCACCTCGATGACACGGAGCCCCGCGTCCACCGCCATGCGGCGCAGCACATCCCGCAGCGCGCGTGACGGGGTGCTCACCGCCACCGTGCTGCCCGCCAGCGAGTCGCGCGGCGAGGACACGGCGCAGAGCGGATGGAACGAGCCGCGGCTGCGCCCCTTGGCCGTGCCCAGCGCATCGAGCGAGAGCGCGCCTGCCGTGTGCACCAGCGCGGCCGTGCGGGGGAGGGTGGCGGACAGGGCTTGGGCGGTGGAGGGGACCGCCGCGTCCGGGACACACAGGAGGATGACGCGGGCCCGCTTCAGGTCCGCGGGAGCGGCCGGCTTCAAGCCGAGCGCTTCCGCGCGCTGGCGGCCTTCCTCCGTGCGGGAGTGGATGCGCACCGGCCAGCGCTTCGCCTGGAGCGCCAGCCCGAGCGCGCCACCCAGGCGGCCCATCCCGACAACCACGACGGGTGGGCGCCGCTTCGAAGGCCCTGCGCGTCGGCGGGGCCCGGGGCTCATCGCTCGCGCTGGAACTGGAGCTGTCCGGAGCTCACCGCGATGCGCACGCGGTCACCCGTGCCGAACTCACCCGACAGGATGCGCTCCGCCAGGGGGCCCTCCACCAGCCGCTGCACCATCTGCCGCATGGGGCGCGCGCCCAGCTGCGGGTCGAAGCCGCCGGACTTCAGCAGGTGGCCCACCACGTCGTCGCCCGCCACGTATTCGATGCCGCGCTCGGTGGCCAGGCGCTTGCTGCTCTCCTCCAGCAGCAGCGTGGCGATGCGCGCCACCTCCACCTCCGCCAGGGGACGGAAGGGGAGGCGTTCGTCAATGCGGTTCCACAGCTCCGGCGGCAGCGCCTTGCGCGCCACCGAAGACGCCGTGTCCATGGCGTCCCCGGGGCCCGCGGCATCCGCGCCGAAGCCCACCGGGCGGCCCGTGCGGGAGAAGGCCTCCGCGCCCAGGTTCGTCGTCATGACGATGACAGTGTTGGAGAAGTCGATGTGGCGCCCCTTGCCGTCCGTCAGGCGGCCTTCCTCCAGGACCTGGAGGAGGAGCATCTGCACCTCGCGGTGCGCCTTCTCGATTTCGTCCAGCACCACCACCGACGACGGCCGGCGGCGCACGGGCTCCGTGAGCTGTCCGCCCTCACCGAAGCCCACGTAGCCGGCGGGCGAGCCGATGAGGCGCGAGACGCCGTGCTGCTCGGACATCTCGCTCATGTCCAGGCGCACCAGCGCGTCCCGGTTGCCGAACAGCACGTCCGCCAGCGCGCGCGCCATCTCCGTCTTGCCCACGCCCGTGGGGCCCAGGAAGAGGAAGCTGCCCATGGGGCGGCGCGACGCGAAGCCCGCGTAGTTGCGGCGGATGACCCGGGCGATGCGCGTGACTGCCTCCGAGTGCCCGATGACGCGCTCCGCCAGGTCCTGCTCCAGCCGGAGCAGCCGTGACGAGTCGTTCATCAACAGGCGCTCCTCGGGGACGCCCGCGAGCTTGGCCACCACGCGCGCCACGTCGGCGGGCTCCACCACGTCGCGGCCCTCGCGGTGGCAGCGGCTGCCCGCCAGGTCCACCACGGAGATGGCCTTGTCCGGCATGAAGCGGTCCGTCACGTAGCGGCTGGCCAGGGATGCCGCGGCCTCCAGCGCCTCGGGCGTGTAGCGCAGCCCATGGTGCTCCTCGTAGCGGCCGATGATGCCGCGGAGGATCTCCATCGTCTCCGGCACGGAGGGCTCGTTGACCACCACGGCGGTGAAGCGGCGCTCCAGGGCCGGATCGGTGCTGATGAACTTGCGGTACTCGTCGTGCGTGGTGGCGCCGATGCAGGGGAACTCGCCGCGCGCCATGGCCGTCTTCAGCTCGTTGGCCGCGTCCTGCGGACCGTCACCCGTGGAGCCCGCGCCCACCAGCGTGTGGATTTCGTCGATGAAGACCACCACGCGGCCCTCGGCGCGGCGGACCTCTTCCTTCAGCGCGTTGAGCTTCTCGGAGAACGAGCCGCGCAACTGCGTGCCGGCCACCAGCGTGGCCATGTCCAGCTCCACCAGCACCTTCTCCGACAGCGACCCACGCAGCTCGAGCAGCCGCTGCGCCACGCCTTCCACCACCGCCGTCTTGCCCACGCCGGGCTCGCCCAGCAGGCAGGGGTTGTTGGTGCGCCGCTTGCCCAGGATGTCGATGACCTCCTCGACCTCGCGCGCGCGGCCCACCACCGGGTCCAGGCGGCCCTCGTGGGCGGCCTGGCTCAGGTTACGGCCCAGCGAGGTGAGCAGCGGGTAGGCCTTGGCGTCGAGCACGGGCGACGCGGAGGTGGGCTGCGTCGGCCGGGCCGCGGGCGCCGCCGTGGGCGCCGGGGCAGCGCGTGCCACGGGCGGCGGCGCGGGCGCCTCCGGCTCTTCGTCCACGTCGATGAGGTCGCGCGGCGACAGCGCGGGCGTGCTGTAGCGCGGCGGCGGTGGCGGCGGCGCGGTGAAGGACGGGGGCGACGGCGGTGCGCCGGGCCGGGCGCGCGGCAGGCTCAGCGTGACGGCGGAGGCCGGGAGGGGAGACGGCGGCGCGCCCAGTGGACGGCTCGCGGGCCGGGGGCCAACGCTCTGTGAACGGCCCAGCTGGAGGCGGCGCGGCATGTGGCCGCTGGTGAAGTAGGACATCGCCATGCGCATGAGACCGCCCAGGTCCAGCCCGGCCTGCTGCAGCAGCTCCTGGGCCGCGCAGCGCACCCGGGCCACGGCGATGAGCAGGTGGAGGCAGTCCGCCTCCTGGGAGCCCACATTGGTGGCGATCTCCCGGGTCTTCTCGCGCAGCTCGCGGAGCAGGCCGTCCGGCTCCGCGGGAGCGGCCGTCAGCAGCTGGAGGATGGCGTCCTCGTCCACGCCTCGCTCCTTGAGCAGCAGCTGTGCACGGTTCTCCACCGTGAAGAGCGCCAGGAGCACGTGGGCGGAGGTGACCCTCTGCACCACGCTCTGTGCGATGTCATTCGCTTCGTGGAGGACCTGCGCGAGGTCCGTGCTATCGACCATTCGAACTCCGGCAAGCGGCCAGACGAGCGGAATACACCCTCTTGGGGTGTCCGGCAAAATTTCCGCTACAGGCCGCTACATGTGCCTTAAAGCACTGGAGTAGAAAGCGTCCGCCAGCGGAATTTGGCTGGCTGCCTGCCTGTTCGGCGCCTTTCTTCGGCTGGCCAGGCAATTGCCTGAGGACGAGCGACGTACCTCGCTCCGAGACCTCCACCACCATATGACTTCATTTGCTCAACCGGCCCGCGTCTTCGTCGATCCCCTCGATGGGACCCGTGCCGCCGTCGAGGCGCGCCGCTGGGTGTGGCCTCTCCTCATCCTGGCCCTGTGCGTGTCCGCTTCCGGGACGCTCTTTTCCCTCCGTTGGGACGCCTCGCCTGACGTCATCCGCCAGCTCCAGGGTTCAGGGGCGCTGATGGGGCTGTCCGAGGCGGACCTCACGGACAAGATCCAAACGGAGTCGCGCAAGGCGCTGGTGGGCGGCATCGCCAAGGGCGTCATCCTGATGCCGCTGATGGCGCTGCTCCTGGCCTGCATCCTGTGGGTGGCCAGCTGGCTCTTCGACCGGCCCGCGTCCTTCGAACAGTTGCTGTCCGCGGCCGTGCTGGCGCTGCTGCCCATCGCGCTCTACCACTTCATCCTGACCCTCTGCGTCGCGGCGCAGCACTCCATTACCGTGGCGCGGGTGATGAACCTCGTGCCGTCGAATCTGGGAGCCGTGTTGCAAGGCCTGAGTCCGAAGATGCAGCGCGTGGCGTCCACCGTGGACTTCTTCAACTTCTGGAGCACGGGCCTGCTGGGGCTGGGCTTCTCCGCCGCCACCGGGATGAGCCGTGGGCGCGCGTTGCTGCTGGCGGTGGCGCTGTATGCCATGTACGCGGGCATCTTCCTCATCGGCCTTCCCGCCCAGGCAGGTGCGCAATGAACGCCTTCGTGCTCGCGGTCGCCCTGGCCGCCGCTCCCTCGGACTCCGGTACACCCATCACCCTGGACCAGGCCCGCGCGGAGGGACGGCAGAACGTCGCCGCCATCCAGGCCCTGCTGGACGTGGCCATCGCGGACGAGGACGTGAATCTGTCGCGCTCGGTGCTGCTGCCGCAGCTCTCGCTCGATGCGTCGGCGGGGAAGATCTGGTTCGGCCGCCGGCAGGAGTTCATCACGGTTCCGGACCCGGCCAACCCGGGAGGCTTCATCCGCAACGCGGTGGAGACGCCCACCACCAGCACGCAGAACTACGACCTGGGCATGTCGCTCACGCAGATCATCTACGACCGCGCCCGCTGGAAGCAGCTGGAGCAGAGCGGCGTGGTGCGTGACGCGCAGAAGGGGCAGGCGCGGGAAGAGGCGGACACCTCCGAGCTGGAGGCCATCCGCCGCTTCTTCACCCTGTACCGCACCCAGGCCACGCTCCAGGTGCTGAAGGCCACCGTCGAGCGCAGCGAGCAGCAGGTGGCGCAGGCGCGAGCCCTCTTCCTGGCGGGCCGCGCGGGCAAGAACGAGGAGATCACCGCCACGGTGAACCTGGGGACCGACCGCATCAACTACACCGCGCTGCTCGGGCAGCTGGTCAACGACCAGTCCCAGCTCGCCGTGTGGCTGGCCCGGCCTGGCACCGAGGCGCTGACGGCCTCCGACCCGGGCGTGCTCACGACCGAGCCTCCGCCCGCGCCGTCCGTCAACGAAGCGCTTTCTTCGGCGCGCGCGTACCGGCCGCTGCTCAAGACGCTGGAGCTGCGCATCCGCGCCGCGGAGCTGCAGCAGTCCATTGCCCGCTCGGAGTATCTGCCCCGCCTGGTGGCCCAGGGCCTCTACAACCGCGGGGGGCCGGATGCCTCGCTGGTCTTCACCGAGCCGCGCCTGCAGAACCGCTTCACGGCCGCCGTCGGGTTGAGCTGGGATCTGTTCACGGGGCTGTCCACGGGGGCGCGCTCCCGTCGTGCCGAGGCGGACATTCGCAAGGCGCAGCTGACGCTGGAGCAGACGGCGCGGGAAATCGAAGGAGAGGTGCGCGCCGCGCACCGCACGCTGGAGGCCCAGCTGGAGGCCGCTCGCCTGGCCGCGCAGAACGTCGAGGCCGCTGTCCAGGGCCTCAAGATGCAGGAGGAGCGCTTCAGCGCTGGCGCGGGCTCCACCCTGGAGGTCCGCGACGCGCAGCTGAGCCTGACGCGCGCTGAGCTCGCTTTGTTGGAAAACAGGATTGATGTCGAAATCGCCCGCTATTCGTTGCTGCGGGCCATGGGCGCCCTGAGCCCGGGAGAGTCGAAATGAAGTGGTGGAAGGGTGCCATTGCTGGCGCGTTGTTCCTGGGGGCCGCGGCCATCACTGCGGGCGGGTTGAAGGACCGTCCTCCGCCGTCGCTCGAAGTCCAACTGTCGAAGGCCCGCAAGGGCACCATCACCCGCACCATCACCGGCGCGGGCAAGGTGCAGGCGGCCACGACGGTGAAGATTTCGTCCAGCCTCTCCGGTGACCTGGTGGAGCTGGCGGTGAAGGACGGCGAGCCGGTGACGAAGGGCCAGGTGCTGGGCCGCATCGACCCGCGCCTCTACCAGGCCGCGCACAAGCAGGCCCTGGCGTCGCTGAACGCGTCGCGCGCCGACGTGCAGGTGGCGGAGGTGGAGGTGGGCCGCGCGCAGCTGGAGCTTGCGCGCGTGGAGGACCTGGCGAAGAAGGGCCTGACGTCCACCGCCGAGGTGGACACGGCGCGGGCCACGAAGAACACGGCGGATGCGCGGCTCATGTCCGCCAAGCAGATGCAGGCGCGCAACATGGCCATCGTGGACCAGGCGCAGACGGACCTCACGCGCACGACGCTGGTGTCTCCCATCGACGGCAACGTCATTGAGCTGTCGCGCGAGGTGGGTGAGCGCGTGCGTGGCTCGGACCTGTCCGAGGACGTGGTGATGACCATCGCCGCGCTCAGCGCCATGGAGGTGAAGTTCGAGGTGGGCGAGCACGAGGTGGTGCACCTCAAGCCGGGCCAGCTCGCGGAGATTACCTTGGACGCGCTGGAGGGCCAGACGTACTCGGGCGCCGTGGTGGAGATTGCCCAGAAGGCGCTCATCAAGAACGAGGGCACAGAGGCCGAGGTGACGAGCTTCCCCATCACCGTCGCGCTGGACACCCGTCCGCCTGGCGTGCTGCCCGGCATGAGCTCCGAGGTGCGCATCTCCGCGGAGACGCACAATGACGTGGTGCTGGTGCCCATCCAGGCGGTGACGGTGCGCTCGGAGCGCTCGCTGCCGGACTACAAGGCGCCCATTGAAGGGGGCGGGCTGACGGCGAAGCGGACGGAGTCCCTGGCCAAGGTCGTCTTCGTGGTGGACAGCAACAACAAGGCGCAGGTGCGCCGCGTGCAGACGGGCATCGCCTCCGACACGGAGCTGGAGATCGTCACCGGGCTCAATGAGGGCGACCGGGTGATTGAAGGTCCGTACCGGACGCTGTCGAAGGAGCTGAGCGACGGCGACATCGTGCGCGAGCCCGAGCCGGGCGCGGGAATGAAGGGCGGTCGGAAGTCGTGAGTGAGGCCAGCGGCGCGGGACCGCTCATCCAGGTGGAGAACATCACCCGCGTCTTCCACGTGGGCGGGGAGGAGGTGCGCGCGCTGCGCGGCGTCTCCTTCGGCATCAACCGGGGAGAATGGGTGGCCATCATCGGCCAGTCAGGTTCTGGCAAGAGCACGATGATGAACGTGCTCGGCTGCCTGGATACACCCAGCAGCGGCCGGTACATGCTGAACGGCAAGGACGTGTCGCGCATGAGCGACGACGAGCTCGCCGTCATCCGCAACGTGGAGATCGGCTTCATCTTCCAGACCTTCCAGCTGCTGCCCAGGGAGACGGCCCTGGCCAACGTGGAGCTGCCGCTGGTGTACCGGGGCCTGGGCACGCGGGAGCGGCGCGAGCGGGCCAAGGCGGCGCTGGACAAGGTGCAGCTCACCCACCGCATGCACCACCGGCCCAACGAGCTGTCCGGTGGTCAGCGCCAGCGCGTGGCCATTGCCCGCGCGCTGGTGTCCGAGCCCTCCATGCTGCTGGCGGACGAGCCCACGGGCAACCTGGACTCGGCCACGGGTGAGGAGATCGTCCGGCTGTTCGAGCAGCTCCACCAGGCGGGCCACACGCTGGTGCTCGTCACGCACGAGCCCAAGCTGGCGGCGCGCTGCCCCCGGGCCATCCGCCTGAGCGACGGAGAGATTGTCGCGGATGGAGACGGCCGCACGGTGGCCATGGGGACGGCGACGGACGTGCTGAACACGGGGGGGGCATGAGCCAGGTGTCCGCCTTCCGGGTGGATGTGCTGGAAGGCGCACGCATCGCGGTGTTCTCCCTGAAGGCCAACCGCCTGCGCACGGTGCTGACCACCCTGGGCATTGGCATCGGCGTGGCCACGTTGCTGGCCATCGTCGGCATCATCCAGGGGCTCAACACGTCGTTCCACAATCAGTTGGCCACCTTCGGGGCGAACACGATGTACGTGTCCAAGTTCCCCTGGATGATCAAGGGCGACTGGTGGAAGTACCGCAACCGGAAGAACTTCACCCTGGAGCAGCTGCACCGGCTGCGCACGCTGGCGCCTTTCGTGACCGCCATGTCCCCGGCGGTGTCACGCATTTCGGACGTGGCGCACGGCGGCGAGCAGCTGTCCACCGTGCGCATCCAGGGCGTGACGCACGAGTACCTCAACATCTCCGGCTACGAGCTCACCGGCGGGCGCTTCCTCACCGAGGCGGACGACGCGACGACGCGGCCGGTGGCGGTGGTGGGCGCGGACGTGGTGGACGGGCTCTTCCCGGGCGTCAGTCCGGTGGGGCAGTCGATTCGCATCGACAACCGCAGCTTCCAGGTGGTGGGCACGCTCAGCCGCAAGGGGAAGATGGTGGGCCAGAGCATGGACCTGCTCGTCTTCATCCCCTTCAAGACGTTCTATTCGAGCTTCGGCAAGGGCCGCGGCTTCGAGATCGCCATGGCGGTGGAGGATGCCTCGCGGATGCGGTCGGCGGAGGACCAGCTCACCGGCATCCTCCGGCGCGTGCGCTCCACCCCGCCGGGCGCGGAGGATGACTTCTCCATCAACCGGCCGGAGGCCATGGCGCAGACGTACGAGCAGCTCACGGGCGCGCTCTATGGCGTCGCCGTGGGCGTGGGCCTCATCACGCTGCTGGTGGGCGGCATTGGCATCATGAACATCATGCTGGTGTCCGTGCGCGAGCGGACGCGGGAGATTGGCGTGCGACGCGCGCTGGGCGCCCGGAAGCGGACCATCGTCTTCCAGTTCCTGATGGAAGCGTCGAGCGTGTCCGCGGTGGGAGGCCTGCTGGGCACGACGGTGGGGTTGGGCACGGCCAAGGTGGTGTCGCTCATCACGCCGCTGGCGGCGGACGTGCAGCCGATGACGGTGGTGGCGGGGGTGGGCTTCGCCGCGCTGGTGGGCCTGCTGTTCGGCATCTGGCCGGCGGCGCGCGCGGCGAACCTGGACCCCGTGGAAGCCCTCCGTTACGAGTAGCGCGATGCGAGCCTTCCTGGACAATCTGCGGCTGGCGTTGGGCACCTTCCTGGGCAACCCGCTGCGCTCGCTGTTGACGCTGCTGGGCATCGTCATCGGCGTGGCGACGGTCATCACCATGATGGGGCTCATCGAGGGCCTGCGCATCAAGGTGAACAACGACCTGGGACGGATGGGAGCCCACACCTTCCAGGTGACGAAGTGGCCCGCGGGCGGCTTCGGGCGCGTCAACTGGGCCAAATACTCCAAGCGCAAGGACTTCGAGATGCTCGACGCGCGGGCCATCGAGGAGTCCTGCCCGTCGGTGGGGACGGTGGTGCCCACCGACGACGACGGGGGCCAGAAGCTGGTCACGGCGAGCTCGGAGACGCGGCCTTCGGTCCGCGTGTTCGGCACGCCCGCCAACTACCCGCTGGTGAGCGGCGTGTCGGTGCAGGCCGGGCGCTACTTCAACGAAGTGGAGGCGCTGGACGGCCGCCACGTGGTGCTGCTGGGGACGGACGTGTCGGACGCGCTGTTTCCCGGCATGAACCCGGTGGGCCACGAGGTGCGCATCAAGGGCCGGCCCTTCCGCGTCATTGGCCTGCTGCAGAAGCGCGGCAGCATCCTGGGCATGTTCAGCCTGGACAACCAGGTGATGATTCCGCTGAGCGTCTTCCACCAGCTCTACGGGAAGAAGCGGTCGGTGGACATCAGCGTGCAAGCGAAGTCCCCGGAGCTGTTCGCCAAGGCGCAGGATGAGGTGGCCTCGCTGATGCGCCGGCGCCGCGACGTGCCGGCGACCCTGCCCAACGACTTCGAGTTGCACACGAACGAGTCGGTGACGGCGTCGTTCAACCAGCTCTCCGGCGTCATCACCATCGCGGGCGTGGGCGTGTGCCTGCTGTCCCTGGTGGTGGGCGGCATTGGCATCCTCAACATCATGCTGGTGTCGGTGATGGAGCGGACGCGGGAGATTGGCGTGCGCAAGGCGCTGGGCGCGCGCAAGCGCCGCATCCTGGGGCAGTTCGCCACGGAGGCGGTGCTGCTGTCGCTGATGGGCGGCGCCCTGGGCCTGGCCCTGGGCTTCGGGCTGGTGTTCCTGGGGAAATGGATGATGGGCTTCCCCATGCAGGTGCCCCCGTGGGCGGTGGGCCTGGCCCTGTTCATGAGCTGCGGCGTGGGGCTCCTGTTCGGCATCTACCCGGCGGCGCGCGCGGCGAAGTTGGACCCCGTGGAGGCCATGCGGGCGGATTGAGGGCGGTGGTTCCCGGTGACGGGCGCCACCCTTCGCGTTAAGCACGGCCCATGGCGCCTCGCATTGGAACGCTCTGGGACTCCGTCGGAAACACCCCGCTGCTGCGCATCGGCTCGCTGAGTCGGCGGACGGGGTGTGAAATCCTCGCGAAGGCCGAGTTCATGAACCCCGGCGGCAGCATCAAGGACCGCGCCGCGAAGGGGATGATTCAGCGCGCGGAGTCGCAGGGCCTGCTGAAGCCGGGCGGCGCCATCTTCGAGGGCACCGCGGGCAACACCGGCATCGGCCTGGGGCTGCTCGGCCGCGAGCGCGGCTACCGCGTGGTCGTCACCATGCCGGACAACCAGGCGCGCGAGAAGTACGAGCTGCTGGAGGCCATGGGCGTGGAGGTCCTCAAGGTCCCCGCCGTGCCCTTCGCCAATCCGACTCACTTCTTCCACCAGGCCCGCGTGCTGGCGGAAGCGCAGGGCGGCTTCTGGGCGAACCAGTTCGAGAACCCGGCCAACGGCGACTTCCACTACGAGACGACGGGCCCCGAAATCTGGGAGCAGTGCGAGGGCCGCGTGGACGTGCTGGTGGCGTCCGTGGGCAGCGGGGGAACCCTGGGCGGCGTCAGCCGTTACCTGAAGGAGAAGAACCCCTCCGTGCGCGTGATGCTGGTGGATCCGCCGGGCTCGGGCCTCTTCACCTTCGTACGCGAAGGGCGCATGGAGGGGCCCGGCTCCTCCATCACCGAGGGCATTGGCATCATGCGCCTCACGGAGAACTTCCGCCGGGCCCGCGTGGACGAGGCCATGCGCCTGGGCGACCAGGAGATGGTGGAGATGCTCTACCACCTGGCCCGCGAGGACGCGCTGGTGGTGGGCACGTCGGCGGCCCTCAACGTGCGCGCCGCGTGGGAGCTGGCGCGCCGTCACCGGGGGGAGGGGCTGCGCATCGTCACCTTCCTGTGCGACCACGGCAGCCGCTATGCGTCAAAGGTGTTCAACCCGGCGTTCCTCGCGTCCAGGCAGCTGGAGGTGAGGCCGCTTCCGGTGGATTGAAAGCGCGGCGTTTCGGGTGGCCGTGCTGCAATTCAACACCCTGGGACTGCAATGACACCCTGGGCTCTGTGACGTCTGGTGTTACAGGGCGAGTCACGCTGTGGCGTGATTTGTCATTGGCGCCAGCGGCGGCGCACGTGCTGCCCATGAAGGCATTGAAAGGGGACTCTGGCCTGCGAGGTGCACAAGGCCGCGTTGCAGTCTTCCCGCGAGGAGTCCCCCATGAAGCAGTCTTCCAAGAAGTTTCCAGGCGTGTTGCGCGCCTGGTCTGGCGTCGTCGCCGCATCCCTGTTCGCAGGGTGTGGTGGCCCGGAGTCCCTCCCTTCGGAGGAGCCGGCCGCCGCGGCGCAGGAGCAGGCGCAGACGGGCGCCGCGCCCATCATCGAGTCGATGGACGCCATCGCGCTCGACAGCGCGCTGACGGCGAAGACGCGCAGCCTCATCCGCGCGAAGCTCGCGCAGGGCCAGGAGCATCAGCAGGTCCCCGTGGTGTCGGACTCGGGCCAGGCGCTCGTGCTGAACGACCAGGGCCTCAACGGTGACGAGCAGGCCGGTGACGGCGTGTTCTCCGCCGTGGGCGACGTGGACTTCGTCACGCACCGGGCCACCCAGGACCGCATTCGCGACTTCCAGGCCAGCAATCCCCAGACGCCGCTGACGTTCGCGACCTTCGACAACCGCGTCCGCGTCTCCGAGCGCGTCCTCACGCCGCTGTCGCCCGACGTCTTCCGGCCGGGGGTCCCCATCCCCATCTTCCCCGCGGGTATCTCCCACGCGGTGAAGCCGAAGAACTCGCTCATCATCACCGACTCCAACGTCGTCAATGACCCGACGCGCACGTATGACCCGTGCACCAACGCCGGCAACCCGAACGGCGTGTGGACGTTCAACCACCTGATGCGGGAGATGGCGAGCTCGTACGTGTCGCCGGCGAACCTGACGGAGCACTGGCTGCGTCAGTGGACCGTGAACCAGAACATCAACGGCTGGACGGTGCCGGCGCGCACGGCGATGACCCCGCGCATCCTCACCCCGTGGCCGCGGGTGGGTGGCGCGCTGGACCTGGCGCGGTCGCCCTTCAAGCTGGTGGCCATCGTCAACCGCCTGGACCTGGGCGGCAACGCGGGGCCGTCCGCCTACGCCTCCGGGAACGCGGGCGAGCTGCGCTTCGTCTTCGCCGCGGTGGACCGCTCGAGCGGCGCCTGTGGCGTGCGACCCTTCCTGGTCATCTTCGAGTACGGCGTCCCGCACGCCTCCTGTGACGCGGTCCGCACCTGGGCGCAGCAGTGGCTGAACCTGTCAGCGCCGTCCATGGTGCTGGGCAGCTCGGCGTACAACGCGGCGCTGGCCAACCTCACGCAGCAGGTGGTGATGCGCAACGTCGCGCCCCGCAAGCCGAACGGCAGCGCCATCAACCAGATTCGCACCAACGAGGAGTGGCTGCGCTACCCGTGGGAGCTGCGTGAGTTCCACCTGATGGGCTCGGGCCCCTCGGTGAACCGCCTGCAGGGCCAGCCGACGGTGCTGACGCCGGGGGATTCGCACAACAACACGGCGGTGCTGCGTGACTTCATCAACGCGAACACGCCCGCCATCCTCGCCAACAGCTACACCGTGCCGCCGACGTACCCCACGGCGAGTACGCCGTTCCTCGGCGCGTTCCCGTGGATTTCGTCGGTGACGGACTCGTACTGGCGCGCGTCGGGCATCTCCGTCAACGAGGCCCGGCACAAGTTCTCCTTCAACACGTGCAATGGGTGCCACGGCCGCGAGTCGCGGACCGCCTTCACGCACATCAACGAGAACGGGGTGCTGTCTCCCTTCCTCGCCACGGGCATGGTCAGTCCTTCCACGCCCTTCATCGTGCAGGACCCTGTCGTGACGACGATGTCCCGGCCGTTCTTCGAAATCCAGATGCGCACGCAGAACCTGGACAGCGTGGCGAACCAGTCCTGCCTGGCGCGCGCGTTCGACCGGCGTCTGCTCTCCGCGCACTGATGCGGGGACGCCCGACCGGGGCGCATCGCTTCAACGGTGCGCCCCGGGAGGGGGCCGGGGCCGCTACACGAGCGGCGTCGGGAGGATGGACAGCGGCGGCGCGTCCAGGGGCGCGTCCTCGGGGCGGCGCGCGTAGGTGAGCATGCTGCCGCCATCCTCCGATTCAGCGAAGAACTGCTCAATGGGGCCGAAGAGGAAGTCCAGCTCGTCGTCCGTGCACGTGGGCAGGTAGACGCGCAGCACGCGGGGGTCGTAGTAGCGGAACACCAGCGATTTACCGCTGGCGTCCTTGACCTTGAGGAAGCGCCGCAGGTGCCGCCGCAGCGCGTCCGGATGGGCCGGGCTCTGCACGAAGATGCCCCAGCTCTGGCCCCAGCCCGCGGCGAGCAGCTGCTCCGTGGCGGGCGCGCCGGGCCGCAGCTGCACCAGGTAGGGCGCCACCTCCACCAGCTCCGGCGGCAGCTTCCCCGCATAGAGGCAGCTCTGCGTCAGGCCACAGGAGAGCACCAGCCGGTGGACGTTGGGGGCCCTCGCCCCGTCCAGGATGGCGTAGAGCGCCGAGGTGGGCGCCTCCTCCGTGGCCTGGCGCACCCACCGCAGCAGGCCCGGAAGCTGGGGGACGGGGGCGCTCACGCCGCCGCCTGCTGCTGCTGCTGCTGCTTCCGCTTCTCACATTCCTCGCAGAACGGCACACCCGACGCCGCGGCCTGGCGCAGGGCTTCAGCCTGCCGTGCCGGGTCGGGGAAGAGGGTGAAGACCTCCACGGGCGGGCGTGCCAGGGGGATGGCCTCGGGCTCGGGCCGAGGGGGCGGCAGGGCCTGCTCCGGCCACGCCCAGGCGGCGGCGCGGCGTTGCACGCGCAGGGCCACCAGCTCACGGCGCTCCAGTGCCTGCGCCAGCCGCTCCCGCACGCGGGCGTCCTGCCGGGCGCGCTCCAGCGAGCTGACGTTCCACGGGAGGATGCCGCCCAGGGCCTCGTACATCTCCAGCAGGGGCCGGCGGGCGGAGGTCAGCCAGTGGTCGAGCTGCCAGGTGATGTGCTCGGCCGGGACGCACTCCCGCTCGTCGACGGCCGTCACGGCGCGCAGGACGAGCAGCTCGTATTCTTCGGCTCCAGAGCGGAGCCGCCAGGGGCCAGGGAAGCCGATTCCAGGGACGGACATGACGACCTTGTCGGGGCTTCAGGGAAAGGGCCGCGTCCAGGACGCGGCAGGGACTCCGAGTGTACCCGGGGCCGGGGGAAGCTGCATCCCAGCCTGCACGAAATCTGCACAAACATGCCTTGGCAGCCGCACAAGGGGGCCATCACCGTTGCACGGGGGGCGGACATCCTGCGCCCATGAACGCACCTCCTCCGCTGCCTCCCCGTCCGCCGCGAGCGCCCGAAGGCGCCCTTCGCCGGGCCTTGCGCTGGCTCGTGGCCCACCACGTCTTCGGCAGTCTCATCATCGTCGTCTTCGCCACGGCGGTCATCGCCGGGCAGGTGGCGGACCGGACGGACTTCGCCAACTCGGAGCTGGCCGCCGGGGTAGAGGACCGCTGGGGCGCGCCCGTCACCCAGCCCGCGCCGTCGCTGCGCTACGTGCACAGCGGCACCATCTTCACCGAGCTGAAGCCGCTGCCCTTCGACCGCCAGCACGTCGAGGTGCAGGCGAAGATGAACTACCGCAAGCGCGGGTTGCGCTACTTCTCCGGCTTCGACTTCACCCTCAACGCCGACTACGCGGTGGTCAACCGCGAGAGCACCGACATCGACGTGGCGTTCATCTTCCCCATGGAGATGGACAAGTCGCAGGTGCTGCTGTCGGAGCTCCAGTTCCTCGTCGACGGCAAGGAGTCCAGCCTGGACCTGGGCGAGTCCGGCAACCGGCTGGTGTGGACGGGCCGCATCGCCAAGGGCGCCACGTCTCGCTTCACCATCCGTTACCGCGCCCGGGGACTCAATTCGTTCGTGTACCGCCTGGACCCGGCGCTGCCCGCGCGGGACGTGCGCGTCCATGTCGCCGTCGAAGGAGGGGAGAACTACGACTACCCGGCGGGCGTGCTGGCCGCGTCGTCGGTGAACACGACGTCCGACGCGGTGACGCTGGACTGGGCCTTCCAGTCGCTGGAGTCGGGGGTGAACCTGGGCGTCATCCTCCCGTCGGAGAAGACGTTCGACGCGCTGGTGGGCACCATGGCGACCCGGGCCTGGGTGCCCTTCCTGGGGCTGCTCGCGCTGCTCGCGGCGCTGGGGTTGCGCCACCGCCGCTCGCTCGCGCTCCATGAGACGTACCTGCTGGCGGCCGTGTACGGCTTCTTCTTCGTGCTGCTGGCGTACCTGGCGGCCTTCATGAACTTCTACGCCGCCTACGTCCTCTGCGCGGTGGGCCTGGGCGCGGCGGTGGTGGTCTACGTCCGCTGGCTCTTCCCCAAGGAGCGGACGTCCGTGCTCGCGGCGCTGTGGGGCGCCACGCTGGTGGTCCCCACCGGCGCCGTCATCCTCCAGGGCTACACCGGCCTCATCTACACGCTGGAGATTCTCGCCGCGCTGCTGGGGCTGATGGTGCTCTCCACCCGCGCCGGCGTGCGGGCCTTCCTCTCCGACCTGTCCCTGCCCGGTGAGCCACCACGCGCCGCCGTGGCTCCCGCTGCCTCCACCCCTGTCACCCCGGAAGCGAGCTGATTGCGCCATGTGGACCGTACCGCTCTTCGTTGGACTCCTGCTGACCACGGCCGATGGCTCGGCCGTCAAGACGCCCTCCGGCAGCGCCACCGTGCCGCTCCAGGAGCTGATTCCCCTCTACGCGCAGCGCCAGTCGGCGCCCGCTGAAGCACCTCCGATGGAGGCCCTGGTGAAGAGCCAGCTCAAGGGCCGGCTCACGGCGGATGCCCTCTTCGTGGACGGACACTTCGACGTGGAGGTGCTCGCGGATGGGCGCTGGACGCAGGTGCGCCTGCTCCAGCTCGACGCGGACACGTTCCCGGCCGCGCTGCCCTCGCTGGAGGAAGGCACCGTGGGCGTCGTTGACGGGTACCTCTGCCTGCTGACGCGGAAGGCGGGGCGCTACGTCTTCGACGTGGGCGTCTCCATCCGCTCGCCCGGCGCGGGCCCGGAGCGCCGTGCCCAGCTTCGCTTCGGGCCCCACGCGTCCCCGGTGCCGCTGGCGCTGGAGGCGGACACGTCCGTCTTCACGCTCACCGAGCCGCTGGCCTCCATGGGCGGCGAGTCCCACGCTGTCTATCCCGTGCAAGGCGCGCTGCGCGTCGGCTGGCGCGCGTCGGTGGCGCGGGTGGCGCAGAGCCAGAAGCAGCAGGTGCGCCCGCCGCTCGAGCCGCGCATCACCGAGGCCACCGCGTCCTGGGTCTCCACGCTGGAGGGCCGCGCCACGCTGCGCGTCAGCTATGCGCTGAGCCTGGACCGCGAGCAGCCGCTGGAGCTGGTGTTGCCGGAAGGGCACCGGCTGGAGCGCGTCACTCTGAACGCCATTCCCGTCCCCGTGGAGTCGCAAGACGGCACCCTGGCGTTGAAGGTCGCCCCCGCGCGGCTGGGCGAGACGGGCGGGACGCTGGAGGTGGTGCTGTCGCGAGAGCTGGGCGTCTTCCACCTCTCCGGCCGGTTGCAGCTGGCGCTGCCGCGAGTCTCCTGGCCCGTGGCGGAGCTCCGCGCACGTGCGCACTTCCCGGCGGTGTTCAACTACCGGCGCGAGGGAGGCAGCCTGGAGCAGTATGAGTCGACGGAGGCGGTGGCCGCGGACGCGCCGGGCCTGCCCGGAAAGGCGCTGCACTTCCGCCAGTTCCTGGTGGCCGCGTCCTCGCCCACGCTGGAGCTGGGCTACTCGGTGGACATCTCCGACAGCTACTTCCGCTGAAGCCGCGTCACGGGCGCCACCACCGCGAAGGTGGTGCCCGGGGTCGAGGGAAGCAGCTCCAACCTCGCGTGGAAGGCGCGCAGCATGGACTGGGAAATCGTCAGCCCCAGGCCCGTGCCGCCGCGCTCGCGGGCGGTGGTGAAGAAGGCGTCGAAGATGCGCGCGCGGTTCGTCTCGGAGATGCCCTTGCCGTTGTCCTTCACCACCACGCGCACCAGGTCCGCCTCCGGGGCCTGCTCCACCGACAGGTCCACGCGGACGGCGTCCCCACCGTGCTGGCGGGCATTGGTGACGAGCTGCCACAGCACGTCGTCGAGCACCTCCTGCGGCAGGCTCACCTTCAGGCCCGCGGGCGGCGCCGTGACGTGGATGTCCGTGGCGCCCGCGGCGCGGGCGCGGAGGGCGAGCCCCTCCAGCAGCGGGCCCAGCTCCACCGTCGCGGGCGTGGCCGTCATGGAGTCCGCCCGGGCCAGCTCCAGCAGGCGCTGCACCAGGCGGGTGAGCCTGCGGGCATCCGCGTCCACGTTGGCGAGGAACCGCGCGCGCTGCTCGGGGGACATCGCGTCGGCGCTGTCGCGCAGCAGCTCCACCGCGCCCTGGATGGAGGCCAGCGGCGTCTTGAACTCGTGCGACACGTTGGCCGCGAAGGAGCGGATGTACTGGTTCCTGTCCCGCAGCGCGGTGGCCATGCCGGCCAGGGACTCGGAGAGCTCGGCCAGCTCCGCCACCACGGGGCGCGCCATGGGCTCGAAGCCCGCGGGGTCGCTCATGGCGATGGCGCGCGTCTGCTTCACCAGCGCGCGCACCGGCCGGCCCACCAGCGCCGCGGCGGCCAGCGACATCAGCGCCACCGCGCCGAGCAACACGAAGCCGGTGGCGGTGAGGTTCCACCGGTCCGCGTACGTCGCCTTGGCGAACGTCATGGGCGTGCGCGTCAGCACCACCGCGCCCCAGACGCGCTCGCCCTCCAGCACGGGCAGCGCCACCGTGACGCGGATGCCGGTGTCGCGGCTGAGCGACGCCAGCGGGGTGTCCTCGGGATCGGCGACGCGGCGGCGCATCACGCTGACGGGCTCGCCGCGCAGGGCCCGCTGGACCTCCGTGCGGTCCGCCAGGGTCGTCCTCAGCAGCGCGGGGCTGCTGCTGGCCACCACCACGCCCTCGGTGTCCACGACGCGGATGCCGGCCAGGGTCGCCGCGCGCACCTGTTCGAGCAGCGGCGTCAGGCGCAGGCCGGCCGCCTGTGACAGCGGCTCCGCGGGGACGCGCGAGGGCTGGGGCGTGCCGCCCGACGGCAGGGTCGCGTCCGAGGCCCTGAGCGACGGGAGGATGGGGCGCAGGCGCGTGTCGTCGGGGATGGGGAAGGGCCAGGGGGCGGTGCGCTCGCGGCCGTAGGCGCCCGCTGGCACGGTGGCGCTCAGCCGCTCGCGGAAGACCTCCGCGACCACCGCGCCCTGGGCAATCAGCTCCGACTCCGTCTGGCGGATGAGCTGGTTGTCGTAGACGCGCACGAAGGCGAGCCCCGCGAGCGTGAGGGCGAACCCCGCGACGCCCACCGCGGCGAACACCAGCCACAGGCGCGGACGCGCGCGGCGCTCAGGGGAGGGCGAGCCGATAGCCAAGGCCATGCACCGTCTCGATGACGTCTCCACCCGCGCCCGCGAACTTCTGCCGCACCCGGCGCACGTGGCTGTCGATGGTCCGGTCGCTGACCACCACGTCGTCGTAGACGCGGTTCATCAGCTCGTCCCGGGTGAAGACCTTGCCGGGGACCCGGAGCAGCGTGGCCAGGAGCTGGAACTCCGTCACCGTGAGCACCACCTCCGTGTCCTGCCACCACGCGCGCCAGCGCTCCGCGTCCATGCGCAGCGGCCCGCGGGCCTGCAGCCGCGCCGAGGCCGCTTCGACCTCCGGGGGCGGCGCGGGCCGCGCGCGCCGGAGCACCGCCTTCACGCGGGCCACGAGCTCGCGCGGACTGAAGGGCTTGGTGAGGTAGTCGTCGCCGCCCAGCTCCAGGCCGAGGATGCGGTCGACCTCGTCGTCCCGCGAGGAGAGGAAGACGATGGGCAGCTCGTGCTTGCGCCGGACCTCGCGGCACACGGCGAGCCCGTCCAGCTCCGGCATCATGATGTCCAGGACGATGAGCGCCGGGAGGGTCCGGTCGACCTGCGTCAGGGCGGCGCGGCCATCCGCGGCCTCATTCACCTGGAAGCCTCCCTGCTCCAGGGCGAAGCGGACAATCTCCCTCAGGTGGGGATCATCGTCGACGACCAGGACTGTGGGACGTTCGGCCACGGCTGCTCGGGAGGGGAGGGTTGCGACGGCTGCCGCACTCTACACCCACCCGGGCCGGGGGAGACGGCCGGGGCGCGTCCCCGGCCGTGAGCAAGACTACCGGCGTGAGCGCCGGCGGGGCCGCGGAATCACAATGGCCGCGGCGAGTAGGAGAATCACTGGAATGAACACGAGCATCGTCTGCGCCGTCACCTTCGCCCCCATCAAGGAAGTGCCGCTACTATGGCGGGGCGGTCTGACGTTCCGCTCGCGGCAATCCTGAAAACAGGGTTTGACGGGACTGTGACAGCGCCTGGCGTCAGAGCAGCTCGCGGGTGATGACCTCGGAGCGCTCCTGGTCGTTCCAGGTGACCTTCCGGGTCTCCCGGCCGTTGAAGTAGATGGCCTCCCGGTCGTTGATGAGCTTCCGGATGGTGATGCGGGCGACGGACTGCTGTTCGTCCACGCCGTGGGTCAGCTCGTACCGGGCGACGTCATGAGGGAACTCGCCCAGGTGGAGGCGCACCTCGCCCAGCATGTCCACGTAGTCCGCCAGCGCCTGCATCTGCCCCAGCGCGCGCCGCATCACCGTGCCCGTGCGCTTGCTGAGCACCCGGTCCCAGAAGAGGTAGCCCGCGCCCAGCGTGGCCGCGCTGGTGAAGAACATGAAGAAGGTGAGCGCTGGATCCAGGTACCGGTTCTGGGTGAGGCCCTGGTGCTTCGAGGCCTCCACCAGGATGTCCTTCATGGCCTCCACCGCCGTGCGGTGGGCCATCCGCGTCCACTCGCGCGCGTCCCGCTCCGCGCCCAGCAGCAGCCAGCAGAGGCCCAGGTGCAGGGCGGTGAACGACAGCCGCGCCCTGTCGCGTTCGGTGCCCATGGCCTCCGTGAAGCAGCTCCGCGCGGACATCAGCCGCTCCAGCTGTTCATCGCGGGTGGCCTGGGGGGCGCGCGCGGCCTCCAGGTGGAGCCGCCCGGCATGGAAGGGACCGTCCATCAGCGGCCGGACGTCGCGATGCAACCCGCGAAGGAGGGTGAGCTGGGTTTCGTGAAGGCCGAGGAGGGTCTCCAGCAGAGAGGCCGCGGCGGGAGCCTGAAGCCTGCCGCCCGCGTGCGGTGCAATCGCCAGGACGAGATCATCCCACTTGGCCATGTGCGGACTCCCTGTGGCTGGGCGATACAAGACGTGCGGCAAGCCCCCCACGGATCAGTCTGCCATAACCTCCACGCCATCGAAGAATCTGGACCGCGGTTCATGCGAGGGCGGCATTCTTCAATGAGGCGGAGCGGCTGGCTTTCAATCTCGGTAGAAAAAGCCAGTCACTCTCTCGAAGTGACATGAGTCTGTTTTTACTCCCCTGGGCCGAGCCCCCGCGCTTGGCTCAGCCGTGGCCCGGTGGCGGCGCCAGGTACATGCGGAAGCGCGTCACCGGCCGGTAGCCCATGCGGGTGTAGACGGGCTCGCCCGCGCTGGTGGCGTGGAGGACGGTGCGCTCGGTGCCCCAGTCCTGATGGGCCTTCGCCAGCGCATGTCGCATCACGGCCTCGGCGGCGCCTTGCCGGCGGTGTCGCGGATGGGTCGCGACCAGGGCGACGTAGGCGGCGGAGTCCACGCGCAGCACCACCGTGCTGGCCGCGGCCTCTTCGTCGCGGCACGCCACGAAGCCCTGGCAGTCCGGGGTGTAGAGCGTGTCCTCGTCGAACGCTTCACGGCCGAAGTGGCGGGGGACGTCGTAGGCGTTGGCGTTGATGTCGGCCACGGCCTGCCGGCCCCAGGCCTCCGTGACGGGGCGGACGTTGAATGGAGGCTGTGGGTGGATGGGGGGCGCCAGCCGGTCCGCCACCATGCCGGTGACGTTCATCTCCGACTTGAGCCCGTACCAGGCCAGGATGGAGGGCGCGTTGTCGCGCACGGAGGGTGCCAGCCAGTCGTCGCAGATGACGAAGCACCAGCCATGTCGACCGGCGGAGAAGTAGCGCGCCGCCGAGGCCGCCGCGGCCGCGAGCGCTTGTTCCGTTTCGACGGGCGCGCGCAGGAAGGCGGCGTTCATCATCGACCAGGCCACGTGGCAGGCGGTGATGTAGACGTCGGGGCGCTCCACCACTTCACCCGACTTGCTGCCCAGGGCGAACAGCCTCCAGGCTCCACGGTACTGCGCGTTGGATTCATCTATCTCGACGCGAGAGGGGGTGGGCATCGTGCCTCCTGGGGTGAGGGGAATCGGCGAGCATACCCGAGCCCGGATGCGGTCAGCGCGCCACTGCCCGGCGGTCGTGGGTGGCGGTGGGCGCGGGGCGCGTCTACGTTGAGAGGATGACGCATGCGGTTCCCGAGACGTGGACACTGCCCTGGCGGGGCCTGGGGCTGAGCAGCAACCTGAGCGTGGCGGACGTGCCGCAGCCCTACCGCTTGCTGGACGAGTCACCGGGCCTCTTCGACTACGTGGAGTACAGCGCGCCGCTCTCCTTGGAGGAGTCGAAGGCGCACGCCTCGCTGTTCCCGGAGATGTGGCGCCGGCGCCAGGACGTCCCGGTGCTCTTCCATCCCGTCCACCTCAACCTCTGGGGGCCCGCGCTGGAGCCCGGCCAGGCCTTGCTGGATTTGGACGCCCACGCGCGCGCCGTGGAGAGCCCCTGGGTGGGCAACGACGTCGGCTGGTGGCACGTGGACGGGCAGCCCTTCCCGGGCTACCTCTACTTCACGCCGCCCTTCAACGAAGCGGGCCTGGAGGCGTGCGTGTCCCACGCGCTCCATGTCCAGCGGCACCTGTCCAGGCCGCTCGCGCTGGAGAACCCCGCGGTGCTCGCGCGGCGCGGGCAGTGGCATGTGCTGGACTTCATGGCGAAGCTGCACGCGCGCACCGGGGCGCCGCTGCTGCTGGACCTGGGGCACCTGCTCAGCCATCAGCTCTCCGCCGGCCTGCCACTGGAGACGGGGCTGGACGGCTTTCCGCTCGACCAGGTCATCGAGCTGCACATCGCCGGGGGCGTGGTGACGCACCGGGGGCCGCGCGGCTTCTACGTGGATGACCACACGCAGCCGGTGCGCGAGGAGCTCTTCGACCTGCTTGCCTCGTTGATTCCGCGCTGCCCGTCCCTGCGCGCCGTCACCTTCGAGGGCGACGGCCACCCGCCCGAGGTCGCCCGGAGGTCCTTGCTCCGCCTGCGCCAATGGGTGCCCGCGGGAGCGCGTCCGCCGCTGACGTGGCGCGTTCCGCCGACCGTCGCGGCCGTGCCGCCGCTCACGGAGGACAGCCAGCCCTGGGCCTTGTTCGACGCGGGGTACGCGGCGGCGCCCGCGGCCTCCGTGGAGGACGAAGCGGGCACGCTGGCGGACCAGGACTTCCGACTGGCCGTGGTCGCGGAGGTCCTGGACCGCGAGTGGCCGCTCACCCGGTTGTTGCTCGCGGGCACGCGGGAGGGGCTGGCGGCCTTCACCGGCTCGAAGGAGTACCGGAGGCTCTTCGACTCCGTGGCGCGCACGCCCGGGCAGTCCTTCGCGTCCTGGGCCATGCGGCGCCTGCGCGAGTCACCGGATGAGGGGGCGTCGGCGGCGCTGGCGCTGGAGCTGCTGCTGCCGTCGCTGTTCACGCGGCGGGTGCCCGCGCCCGCGCCCGGACAGGTGGGGTTGATGGAGGATGTGCGGGCCGGGTCGCTTCCCGTGGACCTGTCCGAGCTGGTCCACTCCGCCCGAGCCGTGCGGCGGCATCTCACGGCCCGGGCATGGGCGTGTGGCACGCTGGAGCTGTCCGGCCTGGATTCGCTGAACCAGGTGGCGCGCCGGCCCGGCCCGGGGCCCTGGTCCTTCGTCGCACGGCGCAGGGCAGGGGCGCCGGAGGTGATGTCGGTGCCCCCGGCCTTGGGCAAATTCCTGAGAATGCTCGCTGTCCGGCCCATGGCCGAGGCCGAGGTGACGCCTGGGTTGCTGGAGGAGGCGAGGGGGCGTGGGCTGATTCGCAGGGGCTAGCGGGAGAAATGTCCAGGATTGGACCGAACCCTTGCGCTGGCCGTCCCGGTAAGATAGTTCGCGCCGCCATGGCGTCCCCCCTCGTCGTCGGAATCGCGGGCGGCACCGCGTCCGGCAAGACCACCGTTGCCCGCAAGGTACGCGAGGCATTGACTGATTGCCGCGTGGCCTTCATCGATCAGGATTCGTATTACCGGGACTTGAAGGACCTTCCGCTGGCGGACAGGCGTGAGGTGAACTTCGACCACCCGGATGCCTTCGACCGGGAGCTGCTGGTTCAGCACCTGCGAGCGCTGAAGTCCGGGCAGCCCATCCAGAAGCCCGTCTACGACTTCGTCACCTCGTCGCGTCAGCCGCAGACGAAGAACGTCGACCCCGGCGACATCATCCTCATCGAGGGCATCCTCGTCCTCCACATGAAGGAGGTCCGGGATGAGATGGACGTGAAGATCTACGTCGACGCGGACGACGACCTCCGCATCCTCCGGCGCCTCACCCGCGACATCAAGGACCGCGGCCGCGACTTCGACCACGTGGTGAGCCAGTACCTGCGCCACGTGCGGCCCATGCACATGGGCTTCGTGGAGCCGTCCAAGCACTTCGCGGACATCATCATCCCGCACGGCGGCAACAACGAGATCGCCATCGGCATGCTGGTGGGCGCGCTCCGCGGCAAGCTCTCCGGCGCCGTGAGGCGGGACTAGTCAGCACCGCCGCAGGAAGTCACTCAGCGGGCCATGGAGCCGCTCCGCGTCCTGGAGCAGCGCCGCGTGGTCCCCGGGCCCCGGCAGCTCGAGGAAGCGGGCGCTCACGCCCGCGGCGCTCAGCAGGTGGTAGGTGTCACGCACCCGGTTCACCGGGGCCATGACATCCGACGTCCCCGTCACCAGGAGCACCCGCGCGCGGATTCGCGAGAAGCCGTCCGACACGTCGCTGCCCGCGTACGCCGAGCACAGCGACGCCCAGGACACCGCGTCGAAGGCGTCCGCGAACGCGTCCGCTTCCGCCTCCTGCGCGGCGTGGGCCGCTTCGGGGGCCGGGTACGCGGAGGCCAGGAACTCACGCCCGCGGAGCAGCTTCTGGAAGTCCAGGCGCAGCTTGCGCATCGTCTTGCGCGGCGGCGCATCCAGCGCGTAGAGGCCGTCCCGGTAGTCGGGGTCCGCGCGCAGCACCTGCCAGGACAGGCCCAGCTTCTCGCGCACGCCTTCGGGCAGCGCGCGCGCCGCGCCGATGGCCACCACGCCCTCGGCCAGGTCCGGGAACAGCGACGCCAGCCGCAGCGCCACGTGGGCGCCCAGGCCCACCCCCACCAGCGCACGCACCTGCGTCAGCCCCCGCGCGCGCAGCGTGGCCGACACGGCGCGCGCCATGTCCTGCACGGTGAGCGGCGGCAATTCGAGCCCCCAGCGCTCACCCGACGCGGGATTCACCGTCGCGGACGACGTGCTGCCGAAAGGGCTGCCGAGCAACCCAGGGGAGAAGACGGGGGTGACGGCGGGGTCCAACGCGAGGTTCGTCCCCACCAGGGCGCGTCCCCAGCCGGAGGGCTGGTACGCCGAGTCCTCCGGCGGGCCCAACGCGAGGTGCGAGTGTGCCAGGTCGTGCAGCAACACCACCGCTTTGCCGTCTGATGGTTCTCCGTAGGCCGCCCAGGCCACCTGGGGATTGCCCAGCAGCTCTCCTTCCTCCAAGGGAAGGGGCGTGGTGAACAGGTGGGTCCCGGTGGCCTGGATCACGTTGGGGATTTTTCATATCACTGCCAGGACAAAGGCACAGGAGACTGCCGCGTGAAGCGCTACTTCGGAGTCATCGTCATCGTCGCGGGTGTGCTGCTGGCCGCCGTCATGAGCTATCGCAGCGCGAGCAGTCGCGCGCTGGAGGCCCAGCGGGATGCGGATCAGCAACGGATTCACGCGGAGTACCTCGAACGGGTGGGCTGGATGCGCGCCAACCCGGACGAGGCCAGCTACCGCGATGAGTTGAAGCCCTTCTTCAAGAACTACTTCGAGCAGGTGGACGCGCACCTGACGCGCTTCAAGGGGAACACGAAGTTCGACGACTACCTGCTGGAGCTGGAGGCGCGCGAGGAGCGTGGCGCGAAGGATGACCGCGCCAACGACCGCAAGGCCTTCTACGAGTACACGCGCAAGACGTTCGACAGCCTGCGCGAGGGCCGCTACCGCCCGGTGTGGACGGCCACGGACAAGGGCATGCGCCTGGACATCATCTCCTCCGACGTGGTGATGGTGCTGGGCAAGCCGCAGATCCGCCTGCAGTTGGCGGTGTGGGGCGCGCAGCGCGTGCTCAAGGACGACGGCAAGGTGCTGAAGATGATGACCAGCGCCACGTTCGACACGGTGTGGAAGCTCACCGACGCGAAGGGGAAGCTGCTGGGCGAGATGCGCGGCGCCGACCCGTCCATGAAGATTGACCACCCGGAGCGCTTCGTCCCGTCGTTCCCCCCGCAGATGGTGCTGGGGCACTACGACCTGGACCTGCTGCCGAACGAGGTGGCGAAGATGGAGATGACCATCAACCTGTCCTCCAGCGCGGCTTCGGGTGGCACCGCGACGTCCAGCTACGTGTGGAAGCTGGACGTGCCGTCTGACTGGAAGCTCGGCGCCGGCGAGTCGTGGGAGGGCGCCACCCAGGAAGAGCGCCCCGAGGAGGAGATCGACCCGTCGAAGGCCTCGGCGAACTAGGCCTTCGCGGGGGTTACTCCACCACCGTGAAGTGAGAGCCGAGCCGGTACGCGGACAGCGTGCCGGCGTCGTCCAGGAAGTAGAGGTTGAGGCGCACGTCGGCCTGGAGCGCGACGAGCCCCACGCCGGCCTGGACCTCCGCGAGCACCTGCCCGCCGCGGGGGTCCACCGCGCGGACGCGCTCCCCTGGCACCAGCGTGACGTCGCGCGCGGTATGCGCGGGGAGCGCGCTGATGAGGGGCTCGCCCGCGGCGCCCACGCGCCAGTCCACCGTACCGGAAGCGGCCACCCGTGCGGCGGCGCCCGAGGCGCTCGTCACCACCACCGCGCGGGGGAGGGAGGCCAGCGCATAGGGGCCAGGCCCCAGGTTCAGCGGGCGCTCCCAGAGGCGCCGGCCCTTCGCGTCCAGGCAGAGCAGCATTCCTTCGCGCTCGCGCTCGCCGGCGATGAACACCCGTGAGCCCATGGGCAGGGGCGCGGACAGGTGGGACAGGTTCGGCTCGTACGTCCACACGGATTCGCCGGTGTGCGCGTCCGCGAGCAACACGGCCCAGTGCGAGCCGCGGCCCAGCATGGCCAGGAAGCGCCGGCCCCAGGCCACCGGGGGGCCGTGGAACGGCATGGGCGCGCGCATGCGGTAGCGGACCTGACCGTCCTCCAGGTCGAGCCCATAGAGGTAGCCCGAGTCCGTGCCCACCAGCGCGCGGTGTCCTTGGGTGGCCAGCCAGCTGCGCTGGGTGCGCGGCGGCGCCAGGCGCCAGACCTCGCGGCCCGTGGCCTCCGCGAAGGCCACGACGGTGCGGTCCTCGGACAGGGTGAGCAGCAGGCCGTCCTCGCGCAGCAGCAGTGGGCCCAGGGGGATTCCGTCGTGGTCATGCAGCCAGCGCGCGCCGCCGCCCCGGCCCGTGAAGCCGTAGACGCGCGCGATGTCCGCCGCCACCGCGTGGCCATCCGCCGACGCGGCCACGCCCAGCGCCGCGGCGCGCTTCCACAGCAGCGCTCCGTCCTTTCGGGAGAACGCGGAGGCCAGCTGCGGCGCGCAGTACACCGGCCCGTGCCGGCCGAGCAGCAGCCGTGACTCCTCCGCGTCCGGAAGTCCGCGCTTCTCCCACAGCTTCTCGAAGCGCAGGCGGCGCAACCGGCCGGGGACCTTCAACGGACGTGAGGTGCCCTGGCCCGTGGCCCGGGCCTTCTTCTCGCGGGCCGCGCCCTGGGCCTCGGGGGGCTGCACGGGGCCCCGCAGGTGCGAGAGGCCCTCGCGGCAGCGCTCCGCGAGCTCCATCCGGTACGGGTTGGCCACCAGCGCGCGGTCCGCTTCCGCGAAGGCCGCGGCCAGGGACTCGCCCAGGTGGAAGAGGGCGGCGGCGGCCACGTTGCCCGCGAGCGGGAAGGGAGCCCCGGTGCGCCCTGCCTTCGCCTGGCCCGTCTTCAGGTCGACCAGCAGCGAGGGCTTCGCGCCCGCGGGGGCCAGCTCGAAGCGGTTTTCGCCCAGCTCCACCGCGCGCGCCAGCTCCACCGCCTGTCGCGACAGCTCCAGCGCCGTCAGGAACGGCGGGCCGGGGACGCGCCAGGCCTCGGGTTTTCCGGGCAGCGACAGCCAGACCTCGCCCGACGCCAGCAGGGGCGCCAGCAGTCCGCCCGTCCCCCGCGCGGCGCCGCGGCCCGTGGGGACGCTGGCGTCCCGGAGCTCGAAGCCGAAGCCCGGGACTTCCGTGGGCTCCACGCGCCGGGTGGCGGGCCGGGCCGGCGCCTCGTCGGGAGGACGGGCGGGGCGGTTCAGGCCCCTCAGCGGCTCCTTGAGGGCCTGCCCGACGGTGGTGGCGAGCCCCTTGGGCCCGGCCCGGGTGACGTCGGTGAGGAACCGCTCACCGGCCTCACGGACCGCCTCCACCAGCTCCTCCAGCTCCACCCGGACGGGCGGGCGCATCAGCCGGGCAGGGCGGGAGAGGTTGGCCACCAGCAGCTCCACCTCCGGCCCCATGCGGCGGAGCACCAGCTCCAGGTGGGCCTCGGGCAGGGAGACCTGGGCCAGTTTCTGCCGCCCACCCGCGAGCGCCGCAACTGAGCGCACCAGCGAGGGGACGACTTCTGCTAGAGACTCCTCCACGGCCCCGGACAGGAGGTCCACCCCGTCCAATTCCAGTGCGATGGAATCGAGCGGGGAAGCTGCGGGTTCGCGTTTCCAGCGCTGTCCGATGCGTATGCGGGTCATGTTGCGTTCGTTGACAAGCCAGTTTAGCGATGGCTAGCATCCGCCGCCTATACGGACCTACATTTTTGTAACCGTTCGGAATTCCTGGGGAATACTCGATGACATTCTACGAGGCCGCGCTCCGCATCCTGGAGAGCGAAGGTCGTCCCCTCCACTTCCTTGAAATTACCGAGAAGTCCATCCAGCAGAGCCTGCTTTCCCACGTGGGCAAGACGCCTGAGGTGACGATGCTGTCGCGCCTCGCAGCCATGGCGCGCCGCACGCGGGATCGCAAGGTGCTTGTGACGGCGAAGGACACCTTCGCGCTGGTCGACTGGTCGATTCCCGAGGACGTCGAGGCACTGGCTCAAACCGGCGTGGTGGAGCCGCACCCTGAAGAAGACCTGCCGCCGCTGCGTCCGGCGGAGCGTCACCCGGAGCCGCGCACGGACAACGTGCGGGTCGCGGGCCGTGGCAGCGACCGCAAGCGCCGCCGCGACGAGGACGAGGAGCGTGGCGGTCGTCGCAAGCGCTTCCCGCCGCTGCCCGAGGTGGTGTTCGAGATTCTCAGCGAGTCGGACATCGGGCTGCGCACCGAGCAGATCATCGAGCGTGCCCGGGCGAAGGAGCTGTGCGCCGAGGACACTTCGGTGGAGGCGGTGCTCACCGCGCTGCTGGAGGACAACCAGCGTCGCATCGACGCGGGCCGCCGGCCGCAGTACGCCTTCAGCAAGGACTCTGGAGAGGTGTCGCTGGAGCGCGCTGGCGCCCCGAGCGAGGCCCCGCCGCTGGAGCTCCAGGCCGCGTTCGCGCAGGCGCTGGGCATCCCGCTGGAGGCGGGCCGTCCGGTGCTGGGCAAGCCGGCTGCCGCGGGCGAGGCCCCGGAGGATGCCGCGCTGGTGGCCACGCTGCGCGCCACGCTCAAGGACGCGCGCCGCTCCGTGGCGCGTGGGCTGCGCAAGCGCCTGGGCGAGCTGGACGTCGGCACGTTCGAGAAGTCCGTCGTGAAGATGATGCACGGCCTGGGCTTCCGCGAGCTGAAGGTGGCCAAGCGGTCCAAGGAAGGGCCCTTGCTCACCGCGCGCAAGCGCGAGGGCAGCGTGGAGCTGCGCTACGCGGTGCGCATGCTGAAGGGCACGCCTGGCATCGACCGCAAGTCGGTGCAGGAGCTGCGGCGTGACCTGGGCCACTATTCGGCGCAGGTGGGCCTGCTGGTGAGCGCGGGTGACGTGCGCGGTGATGCGCGCACCGAGGCGCAGGCCAATGGTTCGTTGGTGATGCTCTGGTGCGGTGACGCGCTGGGCGAGAAGTTCCTGGAAGCGGAGACGGCCGTCTCCGTCACGCAGGTCGCGCTGTACGAGGTCGACGAGACGTTCTTCGAGGCCGCGAAGCTGGATGCCGAGGAGGCCCAGAAGCGCCGCGAGGAGCGTCAGCGCGAGAAGCAGGCCCGGGAAGGGGAGGAGCCCACCGAGGCCGCTGCCGCGCCGGAGCGCGAGCGCGAGCGCCCGCGTGAGAAGCGCCGCCGTGAGCGTGAGAAGCGCGAGGCCCGTGAGGCGCGTGAAGCCGAGGCCACCGCGGCGGCGTCCACCGAGGAGACTTCGGCTGCTCCCGCCGGGGATGCGCGAGAAGCCGCTCCCGTGCCGGCCGCGCCGGTCCTGCAGGGCCGCGAGGACGATGAGGAGGACGACGACGAGGACGGGGAGGATGACGACCTCGAGGCAGCCAGCGCTTTCGTGGGTGGTGCGCGTCCCGATGGGGCTGCAGCGGATGCCGGCGCCGAAGGGGCGCAGGGTGACCGCAAGCGCCGCCGCCGTCGTCGCCGGGGCCGTCGCGGCCGTGGCAGCCGCGCGGGTGAGGCCGGGGCCGCTGGCGAAGCGGGTGAGGCGGGTGCCTCGGCTGCGGGTGCCGCTGGTGAGGCGGGTGCCGCTGGCGAGGCCGGAGCTGCGGGTGCCGCTGGTGAGGCTGGAGCTGCGGGTGCCGCTGGTGAGGCTGGAGCTGCGGGTGCCGCTGGTGAGGCTGGAGCTGCGGGTGCCGCTGGTGAGGCGGGTGCCGTTGGTGAGGCGGGTGCCGTTGGCGAGGCCGGAGCCTCGGCTGCAGGGGCCGCGGGTGTTTCCACCGCAGGTCCTGTTGGTGCCACGGGTGAGGCGGGTGTCTCCTCCGTGGGGGCCACGGGGGCAACCGGTGAGGCGGGTGTCTCCTCCGCGGGTGCTGGCGAGGCCGGTGTCTCGGCTGCGGGTGCCGTTGGTGCTACGGGTGAGGCAGGTGTCTCTACCTCGGGTGCTGGTGTCGCTGGCGAGGCGGATGCCTCCGCTCCGGACGCTGTTGGCGTCGCTGGCGAGGCCGGTGTCTCGGCTGCGGGCACTGGTGGAGATACGGCCGCCGGGGGCGTCGCTGGAGTGACGACTGCTGTCGGTGCCGCTGGCAACGCCGGTGTGTCGACTGCCGGGAGCGGTGCGTCTGGTGCCACGGGAGGCGCGTCTCCTGACGTCAGCAGTGTCGGCGAGGCACCTTCCGTGTCCAATGCGAGCGCTGACAGTGGAGCGGGCTCGGCTGCTGTCCCAGGTGTCGTGTCGAGTGAAGCGCTTTCCTCGGCGGACAGTGGGGGCACTTCCGCGCCGGCCTCCAGCGATGCGGCGTCCGCGTCGGTGGGCGTCGCCACACAGGCGGATGCGTCCGGGACTGCTCCTTCCGAGGGGACGTCATCGGCTGCTCCGGCGGCAGGGCTGACGCAGGCGGGCGTGCCGGACGGCTCGGCGGGCGAAGTGGCCCCCGGTGCCGCGACGGAGGCGTCTTCTGGATCCGAAGATGGCGCAAAGGCCAGCGAGCCTGCTCCCTCTCCCACCGAGGGTGATCCGTCCGCGGACGCGTCCGTGCCCCCCAAGGGACCGGCCGGGGAGCGCGATAGCTGACGCGGCACGCCAGGGGGTGAGGGATTGGTCGGCGCCACCGCTCTCCAGGTGTTACCCTGGGGAGCGATGAAGCCGGTCCTGTTGCTCGCCTCCTGCGTCGTCCTGCTGCTCGGCGCCTGCCGATGGCAGGCGCCGCGCTACCCGGTGGCGCCGGTGGAACTCTCCGGGGCCACCCTGCGGGACAACGCCCTGCTGGGACTTGCTCCCGAGGGCGTGGCCACGCTCTTCACCGCCGCCCTGAAAGACTCCGGCCGTTTCGAACAGAAGGGCGCGGAGGCGCCTCGTGAGGAGCGGCCCTGGCGCCTGACGCTGGACGTGCCCTTCACCCGCGAAGTGCTGAAGGACGGTGACCCGCGCAGCTTCGCCGAGGTGGGCGCCAACCTGATCCTGGAGCGCTTCGGTGGGCGTCTGCCCCAGCGCTACGAGCTGGTCGGGCTGGGTGAGGCGCCCGTCGAGGAGGACTCGCCCGCGGGACGGCAGGAGGCCATGCGCACGGCACTGGCCAACGTGCTGCGCCAGGTGACCGAGTCCACCGTCATGCAGTTGACGGCGCTGGACCGAACCGATGAGGAGCTGGTGCTGGACCTGAAGGCCACGGACTCGCGAGTGCGGGAGTTCAGCCTCCGCACGCTGGCGGAGCGGCAGCACCCGGCCGCCGCGCCGCTGCTCATCGACCGCCTCAAGGAAGCGACCGACGCCGAGACGGTGCGCAGGACGATGGGCTCGCTCGTGGAGATGAAGGCGCGGGTCGCGGTGCCCGTGCTCATCGACCTGGCGCGTGGCCGTGACCTGGGCTTCGTGCAGGAGATTGTCTTCGCGGTGGGCGAAATCGGTGGCCCGGAGGCGGAGGCCTACCTCTACACGATGGCGCAGGGGCACGATGCGCCCACCGTCCAGGCCGCCGCGCAACAGGCGCTGGACACGCTCTACGCATCACGTAAGCACTCATCTGCGGAGGCGCGTGGCCCCAGCCGCGCGGACTGACATCGACATGAAGCGTTCATTCGGCATGGGCGGGGCCGCGGTGCTGGCGGCCCTGGTGCTGGGCACGGGCTGTTCCAAGAACGTCGACGCGGCGGCGGGCGCGAGCGCCAGCACCGACGACGTGTCCGTGTACTACCCGCTCGCGGTGGGCAATAGCTGGACCTATCGAATCAACGGCCGCGACGACAAACACGTCACCGTGGAGATCCTCAAGGAAGAGGCCGGCGTCTTCCACGACAGCCAGGGCGGTCAGCTCTCGCTGGACGGCTACGGCTTGAGAGATCCCAAGCGCTACCTGCTGCGCGGTCCGGTGCGGACCGGGCACTCGTGGACGAACGTGGTGTCCGTGTCCTCCACGGAGCGCTACCACATCGTCCAGGCGGGGGACCCCTGTGAGACGCCCGCGGGCACCTTCCCGCGCTGTGTCCAGGTGGAGGGCCGCAACCGGGTGGACGCCAAGGCCACGCTGGTGAACACGATGACGTTCGCGCCCGGCGTGGGCATGGTCCGCATCGAAATGGCCGTGGAGACCAACGGCCAGTTGATGCCGCAGACCTCCCTGGAGCTGACGGCCTGGCAGCTCCGGGACGGCGCGGCGCCGCCTTCGGGCTGATAGGGTGGAGAATCTCCACGAGGTGCCGCTGTGGCCGCCAATGCGAACGAGCAGTCCCAGGAAGCGCTCATCCTGAGCTTCCTGTCGGAAAGCGGGAGCGACTACACCTCCGGTGAGGCGCTCTCCAGCAAGCTGGGGCTGTCGCGCACGGCGGTGTGGAAGCACGTGGAGGCCCTGCGCGCGAAGGGCTACCGCATCGAGGCGGTGTCCGCGCGAGGCTACCGGCTGGTGTCGGTTCCGGACCGGCTCACCTCGCTCGAGGTGGGCCCGCTCCTGGACACCCACGACCTGGGCCGCACCATCCACCACCACGAATCGCTGCCTTCCACCAATGAGAAGGCCTTCCGTCTGGCCCAGGACGGCGCCGAGCACGGTGAGGTGGTGGTGGCCGAACAGCAGACCGCGGGCAAGGGGCGCCGGGGCCGCACCTGGGTGTCGCCGCCGGGCCTCAACCTCTACTTCTCCGCCGTCCTCCGTCCGGACCTGCCGCCCCAGCGCGCGCCGGAGCTGACGCTGGTGGCGGCCGTGGCGCTGGCGGAGTCGCTGCGCGACGCGGGCGTGGAGGCCGCCATCAAGTGGCCCAACGACGTCCACATCGACGGCCTCAAGGTCGCGGGCATCCTCACCGAGCTGTCCGCCGAGCCCGAGCGCGTGCACTTCGTCATCGTGGGCGTGGGGGTCAACCTCAACTCCCAGGCCGAGCACTTCCCGGAGGAGCTGCGGGCCACCGCCACGTCGTTGTCGCTGGCCCTGGGGCAGCCGGTGCAACGGGCCCGCTTCGCCGCGGCCCTCTGGACGCGGCTGGAGGAGTGGCTGGACCTCTACATGGACACGGGCTTCGACGCGGTGCGTGCCCGCTGGAAGGCGCTGTCCTCCACGCTGGGGCAGGACGTGCGGGTGCGCACCGACCGGCAGGAGCTGCGGGGGCGGGCCGAGGACATCGACCCGTCCGGGGCCCTGCTGGTCCGGACGGCGGAGGGCTCGCTCGAGCGCGTGTTGGCGGGCGACGTGGAGCAGCTTCGCCCACGGCGGTAGAATGCGCGGTGTGATGCTCCTGGCCATCGACGTCGGCAACACCACCACCGCGCTCGGCGTGTTCGAGGGCCGGCGCCTGATCGACCACTGGCGCGTGGAGACCAGCACGCGCCGCACCTCGGATGAGTACGGCATCCTGGTTCGCCAGCTCTTCACCCATCGCGGCATCGACCCGGCGAAGGTGACCGCCGTCGCCGTCTCCAGCGTGGTGCCGCCGCTCCAGTCCAACCTGGAGAAGATGAGCGAGCGGTACTTCCGCGTCCGCCCCATGTTCGTCGGGCCCGGCGTGAAGACGGGCATGCCCATCCTCTACGACAACCCCCGGGAGGTGGGCGCGGACCGCATCGTCAACGCGGTGTCCGCCTACGAGAAGCACCACGCCGGCGTGGTGGTGGTGGACTTCGGCACCGCGACGACGTTCGACGCGGTGTCGCCGAAGGGGGAGTACCTGGGGGGCTGCATCTGCCCCGGCATCAACATCTCCATGGAGGCGCTGTTCCAGAACGCCTCCAAGCTGCCGCGCGTGGAGTTCGCGCGTCCGCCGCATGTCATCGGGCGCAACACCGTGCACTCCATGCAGGCCGGGCTCGTCTACGGCTACGTGGGCATGGTGGACGGCATCTGCGCCCGCATGCAGGCCGAACTGGGCTTTCCGGTGAAGGTCGTCGCCACCGGAGGGCTCGCGTCGCTGGTGGCCAGCGAGTCGAAGGTCATCCACCAGGTGGATGAGCTCCTCACGCTGGAGGGCCTGCGCATCATCTACGGAAGGAATCACGCGTCATGACCCCTGCCGCTCCCAACGCCGTCCCGACGCCGCCCCCGGGCTGCCCCTTCGATGCGGAGTTCCTGCCGCCCAACCTGCGCAAACACGTGGACCCCGCGGCGCCGGTGCCGCTGCGGATGATGGCGGCGAAGTCGCTCGTCCCGCTCAGCCCGTCCGACATGGTGGGCGCGCTCTACATGCTCACGTTCGATCCGGACCCGGGCGTGCGCGAGACGGCGGCGAAGACGGCCGCGGGGCTGCCGGACAGGATTCTGGGCTCCGCGCTGCGCGACGAAGAGGTGCAGCCGCAGGTGCTCGGGTACCTCCTGGGGCTCGTGAAGGGCAACGCGGCCTACGCGGAGATGCTGGTCCTCAACGCCAGCACGCCGGATGACGCGGTGGCGGACGTGGCGAAGGACTGCGACCCGAAGCTGGCGGAGATCATCGGACAGAATCAGCTCCGGCTGCTGCGCCACGAGGACATCCTCCGCAACCTCTGCGCCAACGCGAGTGCGCCGGTGTCGCTCATCGACAGCGTCTGCGACTTCGCGGTGCGCAGCGGGCTGACGCTGATGGACGTGCCGCAGATGAAGGACGCGCGGGTGCGCGTCTTCGGCCCCGAGGCCGCGGAGGCGCCGCCGCCGCAGGGCCCCACCGCGGAGGAGGTGCTTCAAGAGTTCCAGGAGGCCGCGGACGAAGCCGCCGCGCCCATGGAGGAGGGCAAGCGCCTCACGTTGGCCCAGCGCATCATGCGCATGTCCATCGCGGAGAAGATCAAGCTGGCCACGCTGGGCAACAAGGAAGCCCGCACCGCGCTCATCCGCGAGACGAACAAGCTGGTGGCGGTGGCCGTCATCCGCAGCCCGCGCATCACCGACGGCGAGGTGCTCTCCTGCGCCACCAACCGCGCGATGATGGATGACGTGCTGCGCGTCATCTACAGCAACCGCGAGTGGACGAAGAACCACAAGGTGAAGATGGCGCTGGTGAAGAACCCCAAGGTCCCGCTCACCGTCACCATGAAGTTCCTCAACGCGTTCCGCGACGCCGAGCTGAAGGACCTCAGCCGCGACAAGAACGTGCCCGCGGCCGTGCAGGGCTTCGCGAAGAAGCTGCACGAGAAGAAGACGGCCCCGAAGAAGCAGGGGTAGGGGCGGGCGGTGCCCCGGGCGCGGGTGGCCCGGGGAGCGCGGCCCGTGCGACTCAGGCCGCCGCTTCGCTGGCGTCGTCCGCCACCGAGGAGGCGGGCTCTTCCAGGAGCTGCTGGGCGATGACGAGCGCCTTCTTCGTCTTCTCGCGCAGCTTCTCCTCGCTCTTGATGCGCGCGTAGAGGCGCGTCACGCGCTCCTCGCTGCGGGCCGTGGCGGCCTCCAACTCGGAGATGCGGCCGCGCAGCGCTTCGGCCTCCGCGCTGGCGCGGCTGCTCTGCTCGGACAGCTCCACCTGGGCCTGGCCCAACTGGACGCGCAGGTCCTCGGCCTCCTGCTGCGCGGCCTGGACGTCCGCCTCCAGCTGTCCCGCGCGAGCGCGCAGGTCCTCCAGCTCCGCGGCGTAGGCATGCGCCTGGGCCTGGTGCTGGTCCAGCTCCGTCTGCAGCGCGGTGAGCTGCGCGGACGCGCTCCGGGCCTCGTCCTTGGCGGCGGTCAGCTGCTGGTCCACGCGCTTGCGGTCCGTGGCGAGCGACTCCGCCCGGGCGCTCAGCGTCTTGAGCTGGGCGTCGCGCTGGGCGAGCTCGGACTCGGCGGTGCTGGCCTTCTGCTCCAGCTCCAGGCTCTGGTCCTTGAGCTCGATGATCTCCTGGTCCTTCTGATTCAGCTCCGTCTTGAGGCGGAGGATCTCCTTGTCCTTCTTGTTGGCCGCGTCGCGGAGGGCGAAGGTGTCCTTGTCGTTCTTCCCCGACGACGCCCGGGCCGTCTCCAGCTCCGTGGCGTGGCTCTCCACCTGCGCCTCCAGGTCTCGCACGCGCTCCTCGGCGTGGGACGCCATGCCGCGCGAGTCGTCGAGCTCGGCCTGGAGCTCCGCCACCCTCGTGCGCAGGCTGCGCAGCTCCGCGGCGTCGGCGGCCGGCGCCATCGCGACGGGCGGCGGAGCGGGGCGGGAGGCCGCGATGGGCCGGGGC